>NZ_JBFBJT010000136.1:0-20157 GCF_040686175.1 Streptomyces sp. NPDC086077
GGCCGACGGTCGGCTGACCCTGCTGCGGGTAGCCGTACGCCGGACGCTGCCCGGGAACAGGCTGTCCCGGAATCGGCATCCCGGGAGCGGGGGGCCACCGGCGCGGCCAACGGCAGGGCGACCAACGTCATGAGCACCACACCGTTGAACGTGTCGAAGCAGCCGTGCCACCGTCCGGCCAGGCACATCGGAGCGGACATCATGAGCGGCCGCCGCACGACGAACGCGACGCCCGCCAGGCCGAGGATCGCCAGGCCGAGGAGCATGATCGCGCGCGTGCGGTGGGACGGTGCCGCCGGGGTTGCGTGGTGGTTCATGCCCCCAGGAGAGCCGAAGGGCGGTTGCGGCGTCGTATGCGATTCCCGATACGCCCGCGATACACGAAATCCCCGGCAACGGCGCGACACGGCCCGCTTCTCCAGCGGCCCGCTCAGAGCCAGTCCTTCCGTTCGGAAATGACGTACAGGCTCGTACAGACCACCGCCATCAGCACGATCGCGAAGGGATATCCGAACACCCAGTGCAACTCCGGCATGTGGTCGAAGTTCATGCCGTAGATCGCCCCGACCAGCGTCGGGGCGAACAGGATGGCCGCCCACGACGAGATCTTTTTGAAGTTGTCCACCAGGGAGGGAGTGCCGCCACAGCATCCGCAGGAGGGCGGCGCGTTCCGGGCTGCTCCCCGCCCGGCTGCCCACGTCCCCAGGCGATGACGAGGTCCGCGGTGACGTGTGGCAGCCGGTTGCCCGTTGGGGCACTGGAGGAGTCCTCGCTGTGTGAGTTCGCGTCACCTCCGCGCCGGGGGACGCCCGTCCAGGACGGTGGGCGGCACCGGTCGGGGGCCGCGGCGTGCGAGGCGCAGCCACAGCAACTGGGAGATGAGCCAGCGCCGCATCGCGCCGAGATGGGCGGGCGAACCGTGCACGTCGTCGAACGTACGGAACCGTACGTCGTGGAGCGTGCGGCGCAGCAACGCCTGCTCCGTGGCCGGGATGATCTCGTCGCGGCTGCTGGCGACGTACCGGACGGGCACGCGCACCTGCCCGAGCTGCTGGGGAGTGAGCGCGAACCGCGGCAGCAGGCTCCGCAGTCCGCCGATGTCCTCGCTGCCGGTCAAGCGGCGCAGGGTGTCGGCCGTGATGCCGGGCACGTGGGGCCACCACGCCTCGTCGGTGAAGAACCCGGCGACGGGCGCGCCGACGGTGAGGACCCGGCGGATCCGGGGGTCCTCGGCGGCGGCCCGCAGGGCGAGGTGTCCGCTGAAGCTGAGCGCGAGCATCGTGGTGTCGGAGACGCGGGCGCGGCCGGAGAGCCGGTCGAGCAGGGAGCACGGACGCCGGGCCAGTAAAGGCGGGGACCGCCGACCTGGAGGAGCCGCAGACCGTCGGCGTGGAAACGCTGCGGGCCGCGCCGGAAGGTCGGCACGGCCCGCAGGGGGAGTCCGTCTGCTCGTCGGGGGCAGCTACTTGCGGTTGTACAGCCGCATCGTGATCGGCCCGAAGACCAGGATGAACAAGCCCGCCCAGCCCAGCGACCAGGCGACCTCGTCGGCGGGCCAGTCGCCGCCCATCAGCCCCCGCACCGCGGACGCCAGGTGGGTGACCGGGCTGTTGTTGACGAAGGCCTGGAGCCAGCCCGGCATGGTCCGCGGGTCGACGAAGACGTTGGACAGGAAGGTCAGCGGGAAGATCACCATCATGCTGACGCCCATCACCGACTTCTCGGTGCGCAGCATCAGCCCGAACATCGTCCAGATCCACGAGAACGCGAACGAGAAGACCACCAGCAGCGCGATCCCGGCGAGCACGCCACCGACCCCGCCGTCCGGCCGGTAGCCGAGGATCATGCCGACGGTCAGCATCACCACGGACGCGATCGAGTAGCGCAGCGCGTCACCGAGCAGATAGCCGACCATCGTCGCCGGCCGCCAGATCGGCAGGCTGCGGAACCGGTCGAAGACGCCCTTCTCGATGTCCGTGTTGACCGAGACGCCCGTGTACATCGTGATCATCACGACCGACATCACCAGGATGCCCGGCAGCAGGAACTGGATGTACTCCCCCGGCGAACCGGCCAGCGCCCCGCCGAACAGGTACGTGTACATCAGCACCATCATGATCGGGAAGGCGGTGACGTCGAAGAGCTGCTCCGGCACGTGCTTGATCTTCAGGATCGACCGCCAGCCGAAGGTCAGTGACGCCGACAGGGCGCTCGGCCGGGGTGGCCGCTCCTTGGCCACGAGCAGTGCGGCCAGCGACTCGGTGCTGACGGGGGCGAGTTCCTTGGTCTCGGTGCTGGTCGCGGTGCTCATGCGGCTGCCCCGTCCTTCGCGTCGTGAGCCGGCGGCTCGTCGTGCGTCTTGGTGTCGTGTCCGGTCAGGGCGAGGAAGACCTCGTCCAGGCTGGGCTGGCCCAGTGAGAAGTTGTCGACGACGACGCCGGCGCGGGCCAGTTCGGCGAGCGCCGCCGCGGCCTGCTCGGCGGCGCCCCGGCCGCCGGCGGCAGCACCGACGCGCGCGGTCAGCGCCACCGGGTCCGGCTCCAGCTGCACATCCGCCTGGAGCACCTGCCGCAGCACCCGCGAGGCCTCCGGCCGCTGCTCCGCCTCGCGCAGCCGCAGATGTACGGAGCCGGCGCCGACGGATGCCTTCAGCTCGCCCTTGGTGCCCTCGGCGATCACCTTGCCGCGGTCGATGACGGCGATCCGGGAGGCGAGCTGGTCGGCCTCGTCCAGGTACTGCGTGGTCAGCAGCACGGTCGTGCCCTGGGCGACGACCGCGCGGACGATGTCCCACACCTGGTTGCGGCTGCGCGGGTCGAGGCCGGTGGTCGGCTCGTCCAGGAACAGCAGGTCGGGCGTGTTCAGGATGGACGCGGCGATGTCGATGCGGCGCCGCATGCCACCGGAGTAGTTCTTGACCTGCTTCGCGGCCGCGTCGGAGAGACCGAAGGCCTCCAGGAGCTGGGCGGCCCGCTCCCGCGCGGCCTTCTTGTGGTGGCCCAGGAGACGACCGAGCAGCACGAGGTTCTCGGTGCCGGTCAGGTCCTCGTCCACCGACGCGTACTGCCCGGTCAGGCTGACCCGGCCGCGTACCTCGTCCGCCTCCCGGACGACGTCGTGGCCGAAGACATGCGCCTCGCCGCCGTCCGGCCGGAGCAGGGTGGCGAGCATCTTCACGGTGGTGGTCTTCCCGGCGCCGTTCGGACCGAGGACGCCGTACACCGTGCCGGTGGGCACGGCCAGGTCGACGCCGTCCACGGCCCTCGTCTCGCCGAACGTCTTCACCAGGCCCGCGGTCTCGATGGCCAGACCGGGCGTCTGCTGGCTCATGGTGTGTTGTCCTTCCGCGTACTTGGGTAACGCATGAGGAGACCTTTACCGTCGCGCAAACTCATCGGTCGCGCACAGGGATTTCTCAGCGGACCGGACCAACGACGGAGCGGCCTCGGCCCGAAGACGGAGGAGTAGCGTCGCTCTCATGCATGCGATCACGATTCCCGAACCTGGTGGGCCCGAGGCGCTGGTGTGGGACGAGGTCCCGGATCCGGTCGCCCAGGAGGGCGAGGTGCTGGTCGAGGTGGTGGCCAGTGCCGTCAACCGGGCCGACGTCCTGCAACGTCAGGGCCACTACAACCCGCCCGCCGGCGCGTCCCCCTATCCCGGCCTGGAGTGCTCGGGCCGGATCGCCGCGCTCGGCGCCGGTGTCTCCGGCTGGGCCGTCGGTGACGAGGTGTGCGCGCTGCTGTCCGGCGGCGGTTACGCAGAGAAGGTCGCCGTTCCGGCCGGTCAGCTGCTGCCCGTGCCCGACGGCCTCGACGTCGGGCAGGCGGCGGCGCTGCCCGAGGTGACCTGCACGGTCTGGTCGAACGTCTTCATGGTGTCCCACCTGCGGCCCGGTGAGACCCTCCTCGTGCACGGCGGTTCCAGCGGCATCGGCACCATGGCGATCCAGCTCGCCAAGGCCGCCGGCGTCAAGGTCGCCGTCACGGCGGGCACCAAGGAGAAGCTGGAGCGCTGCGCCGAGCTGGGCGCCGACATCCTGATCAACTACCGCGAGCAGGACTTCGTCGAGGAGATCCGGCAGGCCACGGCGGGCGAGGGCGCCGACGTCATCCTCGACAACATGGGCGCCAAGTACCTCGAGCGCAACGTCCAGGCCCTGGCCGTCAACGGCCGGCTGGCGATCATCGGCATGCAGGGCGGCGTCAAGGCCGAGCTGAACATCGGTGCCCTGCTCGCCAAGCGCGCCGCGATCAGCGCGACCTCGCTGCGCGCCCGCCCGCTCGGCGAGAAGGCGGCCATCGTCGCGGCCGTGCGCGAGCACGTCTGGCCGCTGCTCGACTCCGGTCAGGTCCGCCCGGTCGTCGACCGCGAGCTGCCGATGCGGGACGCCCCCGCCGCCCACCGCCTGCTGGAGGAGAGCGGCCACGTCGGCAAGGTCCTGCTGGTCACGGCGTGACAAAGGGTCTCGCTCCGCGCCCCCCCCCGCATCTCACCCCTGTATCCGGCGCACCCGCAGGGCCAGAAAGGCGAGGCCCAGGCCGAGGCCGATGAGTACCAGGCCGCTGCCCAGCGGCAGGATCCGCAGTACCGGTCCGGACGGGTCGGTGCCCGGCACGGCCTGCACGTCCTCCCCCTCGTCAGCCGCCCCGGGAACGGTCGCCGACGGCGACGCGGACACGTCGTCGGCGGCGCCGGTCCCGCTCGGGCGGGCCGTCGCCGTCCCGGGCTCGTCCGGCCGGCCAGGGCGCAGTCGCCCCTCCCCGGCCCTGCTCCCGGCCCAGCTCGGGTCCGCGGAACCGGAAGGGGAGGCGGAAGGGGAGGCGGACGGTTCCTCCCTGTCGTACGACGGCCCCGCCGTCCCGTACGACGCCACAGGTCCGCACGCGAGCAGCAGCGTGCTCAGCGCCACCCCCAGCACCACCACCGCCGCCGTCCGCCTCGCGCGCCGCCTTGGAGTCACGCCGGTGACCCCCTCCCGGAAACAGGTCGCCACAATCGACGGAACAAGCCTCACATCAGGCAACGAGCATGGCATTCCGGACGCAGCCATGTGGTCGTAACGAACAGGTCTCTTCCGTGGATCACCCTGCTCGGGGGGTGCCTCGGTGGTGGAGTGGACGTGTGCGAGAGAATGACGGCATGGAGATGCCGAGGAACGAACGGTCGTCGGAGAACGCCCAGAAGATCCTGGTCGTGGGCCAGGACGGCATGGCACTCGGCGGGGGCGGGGACGACGACTCCCATGAGACTCCGTTGACCGAGCAGGTCGAGCAGCCGGCCAAGGTGATGCGGATCGGCAGCATGATCAAGCAGCTCCTGGAGGAGGTACGCGCGGCTCCTCTCGACGAGGCCAGCCGGGTCCGGCTCAAGGAGATCCACGCGAGCTCGGTCAAGGAGCTGGAGGACGGCCTGGCGCCGGAGCTGGTGGAGGAGCTGGAGCGGCTCTCCCTGCCGTTCACTGACGAGGGAGTGCCCAGCGACGCCGAACTGCGGATCGCGCAGGCCCAGTTGGTCGGCTGGCTGGAGGGTCTCTTCCACGGGATCCAGACCACGCTGTTCGCCCAGCAGATGGCGGCGCGGGCCCAGTTGGAGCAGATGCGCCGCGCCCTGCCGCCCGGCATCGGACAGGAAGGCGACGACCCCCGTACGGTCGGCCGCTCGGGCGGCCCGTACCTGTAGGACAAAAGGGCCCGGCGTCCGCCGGGCCCTCTCTCTTTCCGGGTCTCTTCCCTCGCCGTCGGCTCAGGAGGGCGGATACCCCGTCGACACCTCGAGCAGGATCTCCGGCATGTTCTCCGGGTCCACGTCCGTGCCCGCGGACGGGAACTGGTTCATGACCGCGTCCTTGCCGTAGGTGTTCTCGTCGACCTCTTTGGTCTTCAGCTGCCAGCCCGCGGCCTGGAGGCACTCCCTGACCGAGGTGAGGTTCTTGAACTGGAAGTTCGGAATCCGGATCTTCTCCGGGTCGTTGTACGCCTCCTCCGGTTCCGAGCACTCCTCCTTCTCGATCGTCTTCGACGGGTCCGGCCCGCGGTAGCCGGGAACCTCGGTCGACGAGGCGGAGGTGCTGGTCTCGCCGCCCCCGCCACCCTTGTTGTCGCTGTCGCCGCCGTTCAGCGCGAGGGCCGTGACCAGGCCGCCGACCGCGAGCACGGCGACGACGATCGAGCCGATGACCACCGGCTTGTTGCTCTTGCCGCCGCTCGCGGGCGTCTGCGACTGCGGTGCGATGTTGTACGGCGGCGGCGTGCTCGACGTCGGCTGCGGCCCGTACGCGGCGTGCGGCGTCGCGTAGCCGCCCTGCTGCGGGTAGCCGTACGCCGGGGAGGGCGTCGGGGTGCTGTACGGGTTCGGCGTCGGGTGCGGCTGGTACGGCGTCTGCACGCTGCCGTGCGGCGGTGCCCCGGTCCCCTGGTCCACCGGCGGGAAGACCGCGGACCCGACGCCCGAGCCGCTCTGCGCCGGTGCGCCCGGCACGATGCTCGGCGGGGCCGCCTGGAAGGACGCCGCCACCCGCAGGCACTCGTCGCGCATGGCCTCGGCCGTCGGGAAGCGCTCGTTCGGGTTCTTCTTCAGCGCGCGCGTGATCAGCGCGTCCACGGCCGGCGGCAGCGCCCGGTTGATCGAGGACGCGGCCGGCGGTTCCTCCTGGACATGCGCGTAGGCGATGGCGAGCGGCGAGTCCGCGTCGAACGGGAGTCGTCCGGTGACCAGTTGGAAGAGCATGATGCCGACCGAGTACAGATCGGAGCGGGCGTCGACGCCACGGCCGAGCGCCTGCTCCGGCGAGAGGTACTGCGGGGTGCCGACGACCATGCCGGTCTGCGTCATCGACGTGACGCCGGACTGCATGGCGCGGGCGATGCCGAAGTCCATGACCTTGACCACACCACGCTTGGTCACCATCACGTTGCCCGGCTTGATGTCCCGGTGGACCAGGCCCATCTCGTGGCTGATCTCCAGCGCCGCGAGCACGTCCGCGGTGACCTTCAGCGCCTTGTCGGCGGGCATCGCCCCGGCCCGCCGTACGTCCTCGTCGAGCACGGAGCCGAGCGGGCGGCCCTCGACGTACTCCATGACGATGTAGGGCGTCGTCAGTCCGTCGAGGTCGTCCTCGCCGGTGTCGAAGACCGAGACGATGTTGGTGTGCGTGAGCTTCGCCACGGCCTGGGCCTCGCGGCGGAAGCGCTCGCGGAACGCCTGTTCGCGTCCCAGCTCCGTGTGCAGGGTCTTGATCGCGACCTGGCGGTCGAGCACGGCGTCGTACGCGAGATGCACCGAGGCCATGCCGCCCTGGCCGAGCAAGTCACGCAGCTGATACCGGCCACCGGCGAGTGCTCGCCCCGTGTACCGGCCCTGTGCGCCGTCCTGGCTCATGTTCCGTATCCCCCGTGGGCCTTCAGGCGCCGTTGATCGAAAGTGCTATTCCCGGCCAAGTCTGCCCGAGGGCACCGACACGTCAAGCTCGGTGCCCGTTCCGTGACCGTACGCGAAAGAAGCGTCGCGGAAGCGTTACAGCGGCCGTACGGCCGGTACACAGGATTTGCACGACGCGACGGCACGAGGGTTTCATGACCGGTTCGACGGCCCGTCCGTCCTGGACCGGTCCCTGTATCCATCTCGGACCGGCGGCTTGCGCGAAGGCTGTAGCGTGGCCGACGGAGACCGTAACAACACCGCGCGCACCGCGGGCAGAAACGACGGCGAGGACTGATGGCACAGCAGCAGCGCGCTCAGGGCCCGTCCGACCCCGAGGCGACTGGCGGCGGAATGTCAGATGCGCCGGAGATGTGGGGTAACGGCGGACTTGTCGGGGACGGCCGGTACCGGCTGACCGGCAGACTCGGCCGGGGCGGCATGGCCGAGGTGTTCGCGGCCGAGGACGTGCGCCTGGGGCGCACCGTGGCGGTCAAGCTGCTGCGCGCGGACCTCGCCGAGGACCCGGTGTCCAAGGCCCGCTTCACACGCGAGGCCCAGTCGGTGGCCGGTCTCAACCACCACGCCATCGTCGCCGTGTACGACTCCGGCGAGGACTTCGTGGGCGGCCAGTCGGTGCCGTACATCGTGATGGAGCTGGTCGAGGGCCGCACCATCCGCGATCTGCTGCACAACGCCGAGGCACCCGGCCCGGAGCAGGCACTGATCATCGTCTCCGGCGTCCTGGAGGCGCTCGCCTACTCGCACCAGCACGGCATCGTGCACCGCGACATCAAGCCGGCGAACGTGATCATCACCCACAACGGTGCCGTGAAGGTCATGGACTTCGGCATCGCCCGCGCCCTGCACGGGGCGTCCACGACGATGACGCAGACCGGCATGGTCATGGGCACCCCGCAGTACCTCTCCCCGGAGCAGGCGCTCGGCAAGGCCGTCGACCACCGCTCAGACCTGTACGCGACAGGCTGCCTGCTGTACGAACTCCTCGCGCTGCGCCCGCCGTTCGTCGGTGAGACCCCGCTGTCGGTGGTCTACCAGCACGTCCAGGACATCCCCACCCCGCCGTCCGAGATCCACGAGGGCTCCCCGGCGGAGCTGGACGGGCTCGTCATGCGCTCGCTCGCCAAGGAGCCGGACGACCGTTTCCAGACCGCCGAGGAGATGCGCGGACTGGTCCAGTACGGCCTGCAGATGCTGTACGACCAGGGCCCCCACACCGGCACCTGGAACACCGGCCCGGTCACCGCGCACGACTCCGGGAAGACCCCGGCGATGGGCATGGCGGGCACGGCCGTGCTGCCGCACTCGGCCGAGGGCACCACGCAGATCCCGCAGCCCATGATCCCGGGCCACGGCGGCCGCGACGACGGCGGTTTCGAGGGCGACGGCAACCGGGGCAGCGGCCGCGGCAAGCTGTGGATCCTCGCCGTGCTCGCCGTGATCGCGATCTCGGCGGGTGTGGCGCTGGCGCTGAACGACGGCGGCGGTGGCGAGGGCGGTACGGGCACGAAGCCGACGCCGACCAGCTCGCAGAGCGCCGACAAGGAGACGTCGAGCGAGACGCCGAGCGATCAGGCGAGCGACGAGTCCGCGGACACGTCCACCGAGAACGAGGGCGACAACTCGGGTTCCGGATGGGGCGACTACTCGCCGTCGTACACCCCGTCGTACACCCCCTCGGACACGCCGAGCGACGAGCCGACGGACACGCAGCCGACGGACCCCGAGCCGACGGACCCGGAGCCCACGGCCTCGGAGCCCTCCAACCCGGAGCCCTCGGACCCCGAGCCGACGGACCCGGAGCCGACGGGCGGCACGATCGAGGGCCTCACCGAGGGCACCACGGGCGGCTGATCCACGGATCCGGCTCCGCCGAGAAGCACCCCACGCGCGCGTGCCGTGCAGCGGTCACCCGCCGGCTCGGTCCACGCTCAGTCCACGAACGCCCCGCACACCGCGTCGTACTCCCGCGTCCACCACACGGCCAGCGCCGAGGCCGCCGGGAACTGGGGGTCGGCGCGGGTGTCGCCGCGCTCGTAGTGCCAGCGGAGCATCCAGAAGTCGTTCAGCCGCTCCCACCACACCCGGTGCACCGCCGCGGCGAGCTCCGAGGGCGTGGCCCCGGCCGCCCGCAGGTACGCGCGCGCGTACGCCCGCACCTTCGGCAGGTCCAGGGTGCCGACGGGCCGTACGAAGAAGATCGCGGCGGCGCGTACGGCCTCTTCCGCGCGGGGCTGGACCCCGAGCCGGTCCCAGTCGACGATCGCGGCCGGCGCGTCTCCCCGGTAGAGCACGTTGAACGGGTGGAAGTCGCCGTGCACCCAGCCCACCGAGCCGCCGCGCGGGGGACGCCGGTCGGCGTGCCGCTCCAGCAGCGCGCGCCGCTCCAGGAGTCGGTGGCGGGCCAGTTCGTCGAAGGAGTCGGCGGGGCGGTGCCGGCGTACGCGCGCGAGGAGGTCGTCGATGAGGTCGAACGTCTTGGCCGGGTCGGCGCTTTCCACGGGATGCGGGCCGGTGGCCGGGGGCGTGCGCCCCTTCGGCGGCATCACGCGCTCCAGGGTCGCGTGGACGGCGCCCAGCAGGGCTCCGAGGCGGACGCACTGCCCGGTGCTGAGCTGTCCGCCGTGCCGGTGCCTGCCGTCGATCCACGGGTACAGGGCGTACGCGTGGCCGCCCACCACCGCGACCGTGCGCCCGTCGCGCCCGGCCAGCGGCGGGGCCACCGGTACGCCCAGGTCGGCCAGCCGCTGGGTGGCCCGGTGCCGGCGTTCGATGGCGGCCGGGTCGGCGGTGTCGGGGTCGAAGTGGTGCTTGAGGAAGTAACGGCCGCGGGTCGTGCAGAGCCGGTAGCCCCGGTTGAGCAGGCCCTGGTCGACCGGGTCGCAGGCGAGGGCGGAACCGGCGGCGTACTGGCGCAGGAGGGCGCTCAGCGGGGGCGCATGGGGTACGGGGGGTGGTACACAAGGGCGCGGCACGCGCCAGATGCTAGGGCACCAGCCGGGCGCGTGAGCTGGGAGTTGTCACAGGAAGTCGTCGTCGGTCGCTTTCGGTCACAACAGGCGTGACAAACGCGGTCACTGTTTCCCGGCCTGCAGTCGCGCGACGTATGCCGCGGCCTGTGAACGCCTCTGCATTCCGAGTTTGGCGAGCAGGCCCGACACGTAATTCTTGATCGTTTTTTCGGCGAGGTGCAGTTGTCCGCCGATCTGCCGGTTGGTGAGTCCCTCGCCGATCAGTTCGAGAATCCGGCGCTCCTGGCGGGTGAGGCGCGCCAGCCGCTCGTCGTCCTCGGATCCGTTCCCGCCGTCGCGCAGCCGCTCCCGTACCCGGGCCGTCGCCGCCGGGTCCAGCAGGGACTTCCCGGCCGCGATGTCCCGCACCGCCGACAGCAGCTCGTCGCCCCTGACGGCCGTCAGGAGATACCCGGAGGCGCCCGCCACGACCGCGGCGAAGAGGGCCTCGTCGTCGGCGAACGAGGTCAGCATCAGACACCCGACGGTGTCGTCCCGGGAGCGGATCTCGCGGCAGACCTCGACTCCGCTGCCGTCCGGCAGACGCACGTCGAGCACGGCGACGTCCGGCCGGGTGGCCGGGATCCGCACCAGCGCGTCGGCCGCCGTGCCGGCCTCGCCGACCACCTCGATGTCGCCCTCGACCGAGAGGAGCTCATGCACGCCACGCCGGACCACCTCGTGGTCGTCGAGCAGAAATACCCGTATTTTTCGGTTTTCGTGCACGAGGTCAGTCTCACATACAGCTCTTCCCGTGAGCTGGGTGTGCGGGATAACGTGCCGGTGTTCCGGCCCCCTGCAAGGCTGTGACCAGGGCCCCCTCCCAGGCTGATCGATTTACTTGGATTTCCAAGCAAAAACGCAGGTCAAGAGGGGTTTCACAGAAATGTGGAGCACTGGGTAACGTGACTGTTGCAGGGCGCTCGCCGGGGCACCTGTCACGCCTGTTCCGGCCGAGCGGCACCCACCCCGTGCACGGGAACGGAACAGGTGAGCCGCACTGGCTTTCCCGGCAATCCCGGGGGCCGGACCGACGGAGGAGCACACGTGACCGTGGAGAGCACTGCCGCGCGCAAGCCGCGACGCAGCGCCGGAGGCAAGGCCGGCACCAAGCGCACCACCAGCAACACCGCCAAGGACACCGACCCCGAGCTCGTACAGCTGATGACGCCCGAGGGTGAGCGCGTCAAGAACGCCGAGTACGACCGGTACGTCGACGGCATCACCCCCGACGAGCTCCGCGGCCTCTACCGCGACATGGTGCTCACCCGTCGTTTCGACGCCGAGGCCACCGCCCTGCAGCGCCAGGGCGAGCTGGGCCTGTGGGCCTCCCTGCTCGGCCAGGAGGCCGCCCAGATCGGCTCCGGCCGGGCCACCCGCGAGGACGACTACGTCTTCCCGACCTACCGCGAGCACGGCGTCGCCTGGTGCCGCGGGGTCGACCCGACCAACCTGCTCGGCATGTTCCGCGGCGTGAACAACGGCGGCTGGGACCCGAACGGCAACAACTTCCACCTCTACACGATCGTCATCGGCTCCCAGACGCTGCACGCCACCGGCTACGCGATGGGCGTCGCCAAGGACGGCGCGGACTCCGCGGTCATCGCCTACTTCGGCGACGGCGCCTCCAGCCAGGGCGACGTGGCTGAATCGTTCACCTTCTCGGCGGTCTACAACGCCCCGGTGGTGTTCTTCTGCCAGAACAACCAGTGGGCGATCTCCGAGCCGACCGAGAAGCAGACCCGCGTGCCCCTGTACCAGCGCGCCCGCGGCTACGGCTTCCCGGGCGTCCGCGTCGACGGCAACGACGTGCTGGCCTGCCTCGCGGTCACCAAGTGGGCGCTGGAGCGGGCCCGCAGCGGCGAGGGTCCGACGCTCGTCGAGGCGTACACGTACCGGATGGGCGCGCACACCACCTCCGACGACCCGACGCGCTACCGGCACGACGACGAGCGCGCCGCCTGGGAGGCGAAGGACCCGATCCTGCGCCTTCGCCGCCACCTGGAGGCCGCAAACCACGCGGACGAGGGATTCTTCGCGGAACTGGAGGCGGAGAGCGAGGCGTTGGGCAGGCGAGTGCGCGAAGCGGTCCGTGCGATGCCGGACCCGGACCGTTTCGCCATCTTCGAGAACGTGTACGCGGACGGGCACGCGCTCGTCGACGAGGAGCGAGCCCAGTTCGCCGCCTACCAGGCGTCGTTCGCGGACGTAGAGGGGGTCTGAACATGGCCGTGGAGAAGATGGCCCTGGCCAAGGCGATCAACGAGTCGCTCCGCCACGCCCTGGAGGCCGACCCCAAGGTCCTCGTCATGGGCGAGGACGTAGGCAAGCTCGGCGGCGTGTTCCGCGTGACCGACGGCCTGCAGAAGGACTTCGGCGAGAGCCGCGTCATCGACACCCCGCTCGCCGAGTCCGGCATCGTCGGTACGGCGATCGGCCTGGCCCTGCGTGGGTACCGCCCCGTCGTCGAGATCCAGTTCGACGGTTTCGTCTTCCCGGCGTACGACCAGATCGTCACGCAGCTCGCCAAGATGCACGCGCGCTCGCTCGGCAAGGTCAAGCTCCCGGTCGTCGTCCGCATCCCCTACGGCGGCGGCATCGGCGCGGTCGAGCACCACTCGGAGTCCCCCGAGTCGCTCTTCGCGCACGTGGCGGGCCTGAAGATCGTCTCTCCGTCCAACTCGTCGGACGCCTACTGGATGATGCAGCAGGCCATCCAGAGCGACGACCCGGTGATCTTCTTCGAGCCCAAGCGGCGCTACTGGGACAAGGGCGAGGTCAGCACGGAGGCCATCCCCGGCCCGCTGCACAAGGCGCGCGTCACCCGTGAGGGCACCGACCTCACGCTCGCCGCGTACGGCCCGATGGTGAAGCTCTGCAACGAGGTCGCGGACGCGGCCGCCGAGGAGGGCAAGTCGCTGGAGGTCCTCGACCTGCGCTCGATCTCCCCCCTCGACTTCGACTCCATCCAGGCCTCGGTCGAGAAGACCCGCCGCCTGGTCGTCGTCCACGAGGCACCGGTGTTCTTCGGCTCCGGCGCGGAGATCGCCGCCCGGATCACCGAGCGCTGCTTCTACCACCTGGAGGCCCCGGTGCTCAGGGTCGGCGGTTACCACGCCCCGTACCCCCCGGCCCGCCTGGAGGAGGAGTACCTGCCCGGCCTGGACCGGGTGCTGGACGCCGTCGACCGCTCGCTGGCGTACTGAGGAGAAGGTCGTGACGACGATGACGGAAGCTTCCGTGCGCGAGTTCAAGATGCCCGACGTGGGTGAGGGCCTCACCGAGGCCGAGATCCTCAAGTGGTACGTCCAGCCCGGTGACACGGTCACCGACGGCCAGGTGGTGTGCGAGGTCGAGACGGCGAAGGCGGCGGTCGAGCTGCCCATCCCGTACGACGGTGTCGTGCGCGCGCTGCACTTTTCCGAGGGCACCACGGTCGACGTCGGCACGTCGATCATCGCGGTGGACGTGAGCGGCGGAGCGGCACCCGCACCGGCACCCGCGCCGCAGGCGCCCGCCGAGCCGGCGGAGGAGCCGAAGCCGGAGGGCCGCCAGCCGGTGCTCGTGGGCTACGGCGTGGCCACCTCCTCCACCAAGCGCCGCCCGCGCAAGGGCCCCGAGGTCCCGGTCCAG
This sequence comes from Streptomyces sp. NPDC086077, assembly GCF_040686175.1. NCBI lineage: Bacteria > Bacillati > Actinomycetota > Actinomycetes > Kitasatosporales > Streptomycetaceae > Streptomyces > Streptomyces sp. NPDC086077. The sequence continues at coordinate 14,085 of NZ_JBFBJT010000136.1, forward strand.
CCGGCCTCGGCCGCCCTGCAGTCCGAGCTGAACGGGCACGGCGGTCCGGTCACGCCGGCGCCGGTCACCCCGGCAGCGGTCACCCCGGTACCCGCCGCCGCGGCGCCCGCCGCGCTGCCGCGGGAGCGCCCGCTCGCCAAGCCCCCGGTGCGCAAGCTCGCCAAGGACCTCGGTGTCGACCTGGCGGTGATCGTGCCGACCGGCCCGGACGGCGTCATCACGCGCGAGGACGTGCACGCGGCGGCGGCTCCCGCGCCGGCCGCCGAGCCGGTGGCGGCCACGCCGGCACCCGCGGCGACCGCGCCGGTGCAGGGCACGGACCGCGAGACGCGCGTCCCGGTCAAGGGCGTCCGCAAGGCCACCGCAGCCGCGATGGTGGGCTCGGCCTTCACCGCCCCGCATGTCACCGAGTTCGTGACGGTGGACGTGACGCGCACGATGAAGCTGGTCGAGGAGCTCAAGGAGGACAAGGAGTTCGCGGGCCTGCGGGTGAACCCGCTGCTGCTCATCTCCAAGGCCCTCCTGGTGGCGATCAGGCGCAATCCCGACGTCAACGCGTCCTGGGACGAGGCCAACCAGGAGATCGTGCTCAAGCACTACGTGAACCTGGGCATCGCCGCGGCCACCCCGCGCGGCCTGGTCGTGCCGAACATCAAGGACGCGCACGACAAGACCCTCCCGCAACTGGCCGCGTCCCTCGGCGAGCTGGTCGCCACGGCCCGCGAGGGCAAGACGTCCCCGTCGGCGATGCAGGGCGGCACGGTCACCATCACCAACGTCGGCGTCTTCGGCGTCGACACCGGGACGCCGATCCTGAACCCCGGCGAGTCCGCGATCCTCGCGGTCGGCGCGATCAAGCTCCAGCCGTGGGTCCACAAGGGCAAGGTCAAGCCCCGTCAGGTCATGACGCTGGCACTCAGCTTCGACCACCGGCTGGTGGACGGCGAGCTGGGTTCCAAGGTGCTGGCGGACGTGGCGGCGATCCTGGAACAGCCGAAGCGCCTGATCACCTGGGCGTAACCACACGGGCCGGCCGGCCGAACACCACGACGAGGGCGGAAGCCACGCACCCACGAGGGCGCGTGGCTCCCGCCCTCGTCCGGTCAACGGGGCGCGCGATCCGGCACGACGTTCGTACACGTGTGTTTCGGACAGCCGAAGGGCCGGCCGCGCGGTGCGCGGCCGGCCCTGGCGAGATGATGCGCGGGCTCAGCCCAGTCGGGCGAAGCCGTAGCTGAGGAGCCTCTTCGCGTCTGCCTCGCGCTGGGCCGCCGAGGTGGAGGTGAGGACCGTGCCGATGACGGTCTTGCCGTTGCGGGTGGCGGCGAAGACCAGGCAGTACTTGGCGATGCTGCCGGAGCCGGTCTTCACACCGATGGCGCCGCTGTAGTTGCTGAGCAGCGTGTTGGTGTTGGTCCACGTGTAGTAGCGGTAGCCGCCGCTCTTCGTGGTGACCTTCTGCTTCGTGGTCTTCGTCTTCACGAGGGCGCGGAAGGTGGCGCTCTTCATCGAGTTGCTGGCGAGCTTCGTCAGGTCGCGCGGCGTCGAGTAGTTCGAGCCGTTGCTGATGCCGTCGAACGAGTCGAACTTCGTGTTCGTCATGCCGAGCGAGCGCGCCGTGGTGTTCATCTTGCCGATGAACGACTTCACGCGCGCGGCCCGCGTCGTGCCGCTGCCGAACTTGTCGGCGAGCGCGTAGGCGGCGTCACAGCCGGACGGCAGCATCAGCCCGTAGAGCAGCTGACGGACGGTGACCTTGTCGCCGACGATCAGGCGGGCGGACGAGGCGTTCTTCGACACGATGTAGTCGCTGTACGCCTTCTGGACCGTGACCTTGGCGTCCAGGTTCAGGTTCGGCTGGGACAGCACGACCTTGGCGGTCATGATCTTGGTGGTGGAGCCGGTGGCGCGCCGGGTGTCGGCGGCCTTGGTGTAGAGCGTCGAGCCGTTGGCGTTGTTCATGATGTAGCCGCCCTGGGCCACGATCGTGGGCGCGGCCACGGCCTGCGCGGGTGCCGCGGTGAGGGCTCCGGTGGTGAAGACAGCGCCGGCGGTCGCGGTGACGGCGACGGCTCTGCGGATACGGATGCCCTTGATGCCGGTTATCAACTGAGATACCCCGAATACGTCGAATGCCCTTATGGCGCGGCTCACTTGAACGGGAGTGCAGGAGGCCGCATGGGTGTGACACGTAAGTAGCGCGAATGGTTGTGCGGAATTCGGGCCGGGGGCGAGGAACTTCCGGGGGAGCCCTTCCGGGGTGGTCCGCGGGGCGGCGCGGGCGAGGTCCGCATGGTGGATGGACGGGGCCATGCGTACGCGTTGTATCTATCCTGTCGGCATGACCCTGGCAGCCGTGAAGCAACCCCCTGCCGCCGACCGTGTCTACACCCACGTCAAGCAAGGCGTCCTGGACCGCCGTTACGAGGGCGGCACCCTCCTCACGGAGGGCGAGCTGGCCGACGCCGTCGGGGTCTCGCGCACCCCGGTGCGCGAGGCGCTGCTGCGGCTGGAGGCCGAGGGCCTGATCAAGCTCTACCCGAAGAAGGGCGCCCTGGTCCTGCCGGTCTCCGCGCAGGAGATCGCGGACGTCGTCGAGACCCGTCTGCTGGTGGAGGAACACGCGGCGCGCAAGGCGGTACCCGCGCCCGGCGGGCTCATCGTGCGCCTCGAAGAGCTGCTGGAGCAGCAGAGGGAGCAGGCCGCCGCCGGAGACCTGGCCGCCGCCGCCGTCACCGACCGCTCCTTCCACGCGGAGATCGTCCGCAGCGGCGGCAACGAGATCCTGTCCCGCCTGTACGACCAGCTGCGCGACCGGCAGTTGCGGATGGGTGTCGCCGTCATGCACTCCCACCCCGACCGGATCGCCAAGACGCTCGCGGAGCACCAGCACATCCTGGACGCGCTGCGCTCCGGGGACCCCGACGCGGCCGTCGACGTGGTCCACCGGCACATCGGCTGGTTCTCGCACCTCGCGCGGGGTGAGGTCCGATGAGCTCCGCGTCGGTGTCCCTGCCCGGCGATCCTCCCCCAAAGGGGGCACCCCCAGGCGGCCGGCGCGCCGTCGCCGTCTGGGGCATAGGCGTCTCGGTCTACTTCGTCGCCGTCATCTTCCGTACGTCGCTGGGGGTCGCCGGCCTCGACGCCGCCGACCGGTTCGACGTGGGCGCCTCCGCGCTGTCGACGTTCTCGATCCTTCAGCTGCTGGTCTACGCCGGCATGCAGATACCCGTCGGCCTGCTGGTCGACCGGCTCGGCACCAAGAAGGTGCTGGGCCTCGGTGTCGTTCTGTTCACGGCCGGGCAGCTCGGCTTCGCGTTCTCCCCCACGTACGGCACGGCACTCGCCTCGCGCGCGCTGCTGGGCTGCGGCGACGCGATGACGTTCATCAGCGTGCTGCGGCTCGGCACCCGCTGGTTCCCGGCCCGGCGCGGCCCGCTGATCGCGCAGCTCGCCGGACTTGTCGGCATGGCGGGCAACCTGGTCTCCACCCTCGTGCTCGCCCGGCTGCTGCACGGCGTCGGCTGGACGGCCGCGTTCGCGGGCAGCGCGCTCGCCGGGGTCGTGGTGCTCGTGCTGCTCCTGCTGTTCCTGAAGGACCACCCCGAGGGGCACGAGCCCGAGCCGGTGCCGCACATGGGGGCCTCCTACGTGCGACGGCAGATCGCCGCGTCCTGGCGGGAGCCGGGAACCCGGCTCGGGCTGTGGGTGCACTTCACGACCCAGTTCCCGGCGATGGTCTTCCTGCTGCTGTGGGGACTGCCGTTCCTGGTCGAGGCACAGGGGCTGTCCCGGGCCACCGCCGGTGAACTGCTCACCCTGGTCGTGCTGTCGAACATGGCTGTCGGACTCGTCTACGGCCAGATCGTCGCCCGGCACCACGGGGCGCGGCTGCCGCTGGCCCTCGGCACGGTGGCGGCGACCTCGCTGCTGTGGGCGGCGACGGTGTTCTACCCGGCCGACCGGACGCCGATGTGGCTGCTGATCGTGTTGTGCGTGGTGCTCGGGGCGTGCGGGCCGGCCTCGATGATCGGGTTCGACTTCGCCCGGCCGGCGAACCCCCCGGAGCGGCAGGGGACCGCGTCCGGGATCACCAACATGGGCGGCTTCGTCGCCTCCATGACCACGCTGTTCGCGGTGGGCGCGCTGCTGGACGCGACCGGGGACGACTACACCGTGGCCTTCTCGTCCGTGTTCGTGCTCCAGGCGCTGGGGCTTTCGCAGGTGCTGCGGCTGCGGAAGCAGGCGGCGCGGCGGGAGCGGGAGCGTCTGGTGGCCAGCCGGGTGGAGACGGTGCACGTCCCTGCCTGACGGTGCCCGCGCCGGGGCATGACGGTGCCCTGCGCCGGGCCGGGTGGGCGCGACCCGGCTCCGGCGGGGTGCCGCCGTGCCCGACCGTGCCGCTCCGGGCGGCACGCCCCGCCGCCCGCGACGGCGCCGGCCTACTGCGTCACCGTGAAGTTGCGCAGGATCGCCGACGTCAGGTCCGCGTCGCCCTCCGCCTTGATGCGGTCCATCGCCGCCTCGGGCGTGACGCGGCCGCAGGCCAGGCGGACGTACGTCTCCCAGTCGAGAGTGAGGGTGGCGGCGGGGCCGAGGGCCGGGGCCGTTTCGAGGGTGCCGCGGCCCTGGATGTCGACGCGGATGGTGCGCAGGAACTCGATCGGGCCGTGCACGTCGAAGACGACCGCCGAGCTGCGCGGCGCGTTCGCCCTGGCGGCGACGACCCCGGGGAGTTCGGCCAGCAGGACGTCACGGGCGACGTGGGCGCCGGGGGAGTCGAGATTGCCCGGGCGGCCGAGGGCGACGCGCAGGTCCTGCTCGTGCGCCCACACGGCGAAGGCGTGGCCCCGCATCGACTCCTCCAGCGTGAGCTCGGTGCCGAGCGGGCCGCGCACCTTGGTGCCGGGGTCGCGGGACTCGCCCCGCAGCTGCCGGTTGCGCCGGATGATCGTGTACTCCAGCTCGGAGGTCATCTCGGGCGCCGTGTGGTGACGGCGGACGTCGACCTGCATCTCGGAGTAGCGCTGGTGGTCGTTGGTGACGTGGAACAGGTCGCGCGGGAGGGTATGGATCGGGCGCGGGTCGCCGAGCATCTCGCAGTCCAGCCCGATCACATGCGAGACGACGTCCCGCACGGACCAGCCCGGGCACGGGGTCCGCCCGTTCCACTCGCCCTCCACGAGGGGCTGCACCAGCTCGGATATCGCTTCGATGGAGTGGGTCCAGGCGTCGGCGTAGGGCTGGAGGGTGGGATGCAGACTCACGGAACGGGACCCCTCGGCGGTCGGTACACGGGCAGGTTGTGGCGGCGGTGCCAGTGGGAGGTGGCTGCACTCGGCGGGTGTCTCGAAACGCTAAGTTACGCTGCAATGAGGCACCCCGGCAGTGCTTTCGTGTGACGATCGTAGGCCTGTGTGGACGGCTCGAATGCCAGGACGGTGGTAGTGTGCGCGCCTCTCTGATCCAGATCGCCGTAGACGAGGGCGAATCGGTCGCGGAACGTCGACAGCGGGCGGTTTCTCTGGTACGGGAGCAGGCCGGCGCCGATCTCGTGGTGCTGCCCGAACTGTGGACGACGGGGGCCTTCGCCTACGAGGAGTTCGGCCGCGAGGCCGAGCCGCTCGAAGGACCGACGTACGAGGCCATGGCCAAGGCGGCGAGCGACACGGGTGTGTGGCTGCACGCGGGTTCGATTCCGGAGCGTGACCCCGACGGGCCGCTCTACAACACCTCGCTCGTCCTCTCCCCCTCCGGTGACCTGGTCGCCGCCTACCGCAAGATCCACCGGTTCGGCTTCGACAAGGGTGAAGCCGTGCTGATGGGCGCGGGCGACGATCTGGTGACGGTCCGTCTGCCGGGCGCGACGACGCTGGGTCTGGCCACCTGCTACGACCTCCGGTTCCCCGAGCTGTTCCGCGGGCTCGTCGACGCCGGGGCCGAGACCCTGGTCGTCCCGGCGGGGTGGCCGGAGCGTCGGCGCTCCCACTGGACGCTGCTGGCTCAGGCACGGGCGGTGGAGAACCAGGCGTTCGTCCTCGCGTGTGGAACGGCCGGGACCCACGCGGGAGTT
>NZ_JBFBJT010000137.1:0-20002 GCF_040686175.1 Streptomyces sp. NPDC086077
TACCAGGGGCGACCGGGGCGGCGGCATTCCCGGCCCGAGCCGCCGGGCCGGCCCGGCGGCTCTGGCCCACCCGGCCTTCACCCCACTCGGTTCCGGTACGACGGTGCCCGGCCCGGGCCCGCGCGGGAGCCGGCCCGCACCTGATGACACGCCGCTCGGGCGGCGACTCCGCGCAGGACGAAGGCCGCGGCTCGCACTCGCTCGTGCGGCCGCGGCCTTGTGCTCCCCCTGCGGGTTCCCGGACCGTTCCCGTCGGCGCGCACCGCCGGACGGCCGACGTGCCGGTCAGACCAGCGTGGCGGTCGACTGCGCCGCCACGACGTGCGGGCCGGGTGTCTGCAACTGGAAGTACGCGCCCGCCAGCACCCGCTGCTTCAGCTTCTGGCTGCGGTCCACCACCCGGTACAGCGAGCGGCGGGCGACACCGCCGGCGCCGTGCAGGGAGAACAGCCGTTCCTGCCTCAGCTGCAGCCTTCGCGAGCGGGCGACGGACTCCTCCCGCGTCCGCTGGAACTCCTGGCACGCCCGCAGCAGCGCCGCCTCGCTCCCGCCCCCGTCGAACGCGTCGTGGACCAGCGGCGCCAGCGTCACCGCGTCGATGATCGCGTGGTTGACGCCCTGCCCGAGGATCGGCGTCAGGGTGTGCGCGGCGTCGCCGGTCAGGACCAGACCCGGCATGGACCAGCTCGGCACCAACGTGGTGAAGATGTCCAGCATCGAGGTGTCGGACCAGGAGCGGATCTCGGTCCGTACCGCCTCGGCCAGCTCGGGGGCGAGCCCGTCCAGCCGCTCGTAGAGCGCGGGCAGCCCCAGGGAACGCAGCTCCTTCAGCCCGCCCTTGGGGATGTTGAAACCGACGCGCACGCTGTCCGGGTGAGTCGGGATGAACAGCCCGTGCTGGTCGCCGCGGATGCGGATGCGGTACGTACGGTCGTCCCAGTCGGCCGGGAACGGCAGCTTCAGCCACACCACGTCCCGTTCAAGCGGCAGCTTCGTGTACGGCAGGCCGGACATCTCACGGACCTTGCTGAACCGGCCGTCGGCCGCCACCGTGAGCGCCGCGCGCACGGTGACCTCGCCCTCCGGCGTGCGGGCGACCACACCCGTGACCGGACCGTTCTCGCCGTCGGCGCGCAGCAGCCGGTTGGCCGTCGCCCGGCGCACCAGGGTGAAGTGGTCCGGATGCTCCTCCTGCCCGAGGTCCGCGAGGGCCGACAGCAGCGCCGGCTGGGCCAGCTCCACCGGGTAGGGGTGCGGGTAGGGGAAACGGCGGAAGTCGGCGCGCAGCACGGTACTGCCGGAGTCGACGATCTCCATCCGGTGCATCTGCCGGTAGGCGCCGTCCAGCCGGTTCAGAACGCCCAGCCGGTCGAGCAGCCACACCGAGTCGGGGGAGACCGACTCGCCCCGGAACGACCGGTTGAAGTGACCGCTCTGTTCCAGGACCACGACGGAGACCGAGCGCCTGGCGAGTTCCACGGCCAGCGTGAGTCCCGCCGGTCCTCCTCCCACCACACACACTTCCGCGGTCAGCTCAGTTGTCATCGTCAGCGCTGCCTTTCAGAAGGAGTCGTCCTCCCATCGTCCGCAGCGGGCCTAAAGCAGCTCTTGCGGACGGCCCGTGCGCCGGGGTGTCACCGGCGGGCGCAAGCCCGTCTTTAGAGCCGGGGCGCAAGCTCCCGGTGCACGTCCGCCCGGCAGAGAGGCGAAACCCGACCGTGAGTACAGCAGTGACGACGTCCGACCCGGAGCGCACCGGGCCGGCCGGCCCCCTCGACCAGCTGCGCGCTCTGTACGACGAGCAGCGGCTCGCCGCCGAGTACCCGGCGGTGCCCGGACTCATGGCCGAACTCGCCCAGCGGGACGACGGGACCTCCCAGCTGTCCCGCGCGGGCCGGCTGCTCGCCAAGGTCGCCGTCGAGGACATCACGGAGCGGCACCCCGGCGTCGTACCCGCCACCGTCGCCGTCACCGGGCACGGCACCCTCGACGCGCTGACCGCACCGCTCACTGCGGAACTCGCCCGTCACGGAATCCCGTTGCGGGCGGGCATCGGCGAGCACGACGCGTGGGTACGCGACCTGCAGGACACCGGGAGCCGCCTGTACGCCCCCGGCACGGAACTCGCCCTCTGCCTGCTCGACGCGCAGATCGTCTTCGACGAACTGCCGCTGCCCTGGACGGTGGAGGACGTCGCCCGCACCGCCGCCGGCAAGCTCGAACTCCTCGCCTCGCTCGCCGCCCGCTACGACGAGGACGGCACCGGCACACTCGTCCTCAACACCCTGCCGCTGCTGCCGCAGCACCTCCAGCAGCTCGTCGACCACCGCTCCCGGACCGAGCTGTCCATCACCTGGCGGGAGTTCAACACCGGCCTGCTGCGGCTCGCCGCCGCGCACCCCCGGGTGCACGTCGTCGACCTCGATCCGCTGATCGCCGAGGGCGGACCGCTCCGCGATCCGCGGCTCGCCGCCTACGCGGGGGTGCACCTCGGCGAAGAGGTCCTCGCCCGGTACGCGCGTCAGGCGGGTCACCTGCTGCGCACCCTGCGCGGCAGGACCAAGAAGGTGCTCGTCGTGGACCTCGACAACACTCTCTGGGACGGCGTCCTCGGGGACGACGGAGCCGACGGCATCGCCGCCGCCACCACCTACCGGGGCGAGGCCTTCGGCCGGTTCCAGCGGGTGGTGAAACAGATCGGCAGCCAGGGCGTCCTGCTCGCGGTGTGCAGCAAGAACGACCTCGGCCCGGTGCTGGAGGTGCTCCGCGACCACCCGGACATGATCCTGCGCGAGAGCGACTTCGTCCGGGTCAGCGCCGACTGGGAACCCAAGGACGGCAACATCCGGGACATCGCCGCCGCGCTCAACCTCGGCACCGACAGCCTCGTCTTCGTCGACGACTCGCCTTTCGAACGCGGCCTGGTCGCCTCCTCGCTACCGGAGACCGCGGTGATCGCACTCGACGAGGAACCGGCGCTGCACATCGGCCGGCTGCTCGCCGACGGCTGGTTCGACGTGCGGGAACTGACCAGCGCGGACCGGGAGCGCGGCACGCAGTACCGCCAGGAGGCGGAGCGGCGGGACCTGCGGCAGGCGACCGGTTCGATGCAGGAGTATCTGCTCGCTCTCGGCGTCACCGTGGAGGTCAGCGCCGTGCGCGACCACGAGGTGGGCCGGGTCGCGCAGATCACCCTGCGCACCAACCAGTTCAACCTCACCACCCGCCGCCTCCAGCCGGCCGACGTCCGCGCACGGCTCGACTCACCGGACCACCTGGTACTGGCGGTGCGCTCCCGCGACCGCTTCGGCGACAACGGGGTCGTCGGCGCCGTGTTCGCGCACCGGGAGGACGCGGCCCTGCGCATCGACAACGTGCTGCTCAGCTGCCGGGTCTTCGCCCGGGGCATCGAGCAGGCCACCGTCGCCGCACTGCTGCGGCACGCCGTCGACTCGGGAGCGACCGAGGTGCGCGCCTGCTACCGGCCCACCGCCAAGAACCACAAGGTGCGCGACTTCTATCCGTCGCTCGGCTTCGAACCGGCCGCCGAACCGGCTGACGGCGCCGTGGAGTTCAGGCACTCGCTGAACCGACTGCCTGACGTGCCCGAGCACGTGAGCCTTCGGGCGGACTTCCGCGACGGCGCGGAATGACCTGGGTCCGGCCCACGCTCACCAGCGGCCCGCACCACCGGGGACCCGGAACGCACAAGCGTCTCCTTAGCGCCCCGGACGACGATCGACAAGTCAGAGCACCCCGTGCCGGCGCCACGCCGACGGGTCTCGCAGAGGTCGGAGAAAGACGTTGACGAACTTCCGAACCTTCACGGAACTGGTTCTGGAACGCGCCGAAGCCCGTGGTGCCGCGGATGCCTACATCTTCGTGCCCGACGACGCCCGCGGCTCGGTGCCCCGGCACCTCACCGCGGCCGGGCTCGACCAGGAGGCGCGCCGGATCGCGTCCTGGCTCCAGGAGCGCGGGGCCGCGAACCGCCAGGTACTCCTGCTCTACCCGGCGGGCCTGGACTTCATCAAGGCGTTCACCGCCTGCCTGTACGCCGGTGCCGTGGCCGTTCCCGCCCCGCTGCCCACGGAACAGGGCCGGCAGTTCTCCCGGGTCACCGGCATCCTGCGCGACGCCGAGGCGTGCGCCGTGCTGACCGACTCGGCCAACGCCCCCGAGATCTCCGCCTGGCTGACCGCGGAGGGCTTCACCGACGTGCCGTGCCTGGCCACTGACGCTCCGGACCAGGGCGACGCGGACGCCTGGCACGCGCCCTCCCTCACCCCGGACAGCCTGGCCTTCCTCCAGTACACCTCGGGGTCGACAAGTGACCCCAAGGGCGTCGTCGTCTCCCACCGCAACCTGCTGGCCAACGAGGCAGCGATCCAGCGGTCGATCGGCACCGGCCCGGAGTCCGTGGTCGGCGGCTGGCTGCCCTTCTACCACGACATGGGCCTGATCGGGCACATCCTCCACCCGCTCTACCTCGGCGTTCCCAGCGTCCTGATGGCGCCGTTCACGTTCCTCAAGCGCCCCGTGCGCTGGTTGAAGATGATCGGCGACTACGGCATCACCACGGGCGGCGGCCCGAACTTCGCCTACGACCTGTGCGTGCGCAGGGTCACCGACGCGCAGCTGGAGACACTCGACCTGTCCTCCTGGACGACCGCCTGCAACGGCGCGGAACCGATCAGGGCGGAGACGGTCAAGGCCTTCACCGAGCGCTTCGCGCCCGCGGGATTCCGCCCCGAGGCCTTCTTCCCCTGCTACGGCATGGCCGAGACGACCCTCCTCGTCTCCGGCATCCCGCGGGGCGCCGCCGCCCGCGTGCTCGACATCGACGCCGAGGCCCTGGAGCGCGGCGAACTGGCCGTCCCGCGACCGGACCAGCCCACCCGTTCGCTCGTCAGCAGCGGTGTCGCGCGGGACTTCGGTGTCCGCGTCGTCGCCCCGGACACCCAGGTCGAGAAGCCGGAAGGACACGTCGGCGAGATCTGGCTCAAGGGTGACAGCGTCTCGTCCGGCTACTGGAAGCGGCCGGAGACGAACAAGGAGGTCTTCGACGCGGCCATCTCCGACGGCGCGGGCGGACACGACGCCGGCGGCTGGCTGCGAACCGGCGACATGGGCGTACTCCACGACGGGCAGCTCTACGTCACCGGCCGGCTCAAGGAGCTGGTCATCCTCGCGGGCCGCAACCTCTACCCGCAGGACGTCGAACGCGCCATCCAGTCCAGGGACCAGGCCTTCGGCAACGGCGCGGGCGCCGTCTTCGCCGTCGAGTCCGACCGTGAGCACCTGGTGGCCGTCCAGGAGGTGCGCCCCGGGAGCGTCTCCACCGACCTGCACACCCTCGCCTCCTCCGTCCAGCGCTACCTGGGCGAGGAGTTCAACATCCCCGCCGGCAACATCCTGCTGGTGCGCCCCGGGACGGTGCGCAGGACCACCAGCGGCAAGATCCAGCGGAGCCTGATGCGCAAGCTGTTCCTGGAGGGCCGCATCACCGCGCTGCACGAGGTGCTGGAGCCGGCCGTCCGGGAACTGGTCGGCTCCGCCGAAGGCGACCTGTCGCCGGAACCGGTGGTCTGACGTGGAACATCCGCCCTACCGGCTCGCGGAGGAGTTCGACCGATTCCTCGGTGATCCCGACGACCCCGGCGAGGTCTTCTCCTACGCGCGCTGCGCGGAACTCGACGACAAGGAGGAGTTCCCGGCCGACATCTGCCGCCGCTTCGAGGAGTGGGGCCTGCCCGAACACTACGTACCGGTGGAGCACGGCGGCAGGCTGCACGACTACGAGCACGTGCTCCAGCTCGTCCGCGCCGTCGCCCGCCGCGACCTGACCTGCGCCGTCGGCCACGGCAAGACCTACCTCGGCGGGGTCTGCGTGTGGGTGGCGGGCTCGGCGGAGCAGGGCGCCAGGCTCGGCGCCGACATCATGGCCGGGGTCCCGGTCTCCCTCGGGCTCACCGAACGCGCCCACGGCAGCGACCTGCTCGCCGGTGACGTCCACGTCGACGTCGACCCGTCGGACGCGGACCACTGGCTGGTCAGCGGCGAGAAGTGGCTGATCAACAACGCCACCCGGGGCTCGGTGCTGTCGCTGCTGACCCGCACCCGCCCGGACGGGGGTCCCCGCGGCTTCAGCGTCCTGCTGGTGGACAAGCGTGAACTCGACGAGGACACCTACCGTCACCTGCCGAAGGTCCGCACCCACGGCATCCGGGGCGCCGACATCTCCGGGATCGCCTTCGACGGCGCCCGGGTGCCGCGCGGCGCCCTCGTGGGGGCGGAGGGCGCCGGCCTGGAGATCGTGCTGAAGGCGCTCCAGCTCACCCGCACCATGTGCGCGGCGCTGTCGCTCGGCGCCGGCGACCACGGGCTGCGGCTGGGCCTGGACTTCGCCGAGCAGCGCGAGCTGTACGGGCGGCGCCTGGTCGATCTCCCGCAGGCCCGGCAGGTACTGACGGGCGCCGCCGCCGACGTCCTGCTGCACGAGGCGGTCGCCCTGGTCGCCGCCCGCGCCGTGCAGGCCCAGACCTCGGAACTCGGCGTCGTCTCCGCCGTCACCAAGTACCTGCTGCCCACCGGTACCGACGAGGTCCTCGCCGACCTGACCGGGTTGCTCGGTGCCCGCGCCTTCCTCAAGGGCGTCCACGCCGACGGCCGTTTCCAGAAACTGCAGCGCGACCACCGCATCGTCGGCCTCTTCGACGGCAACACCCTGGTCAACCTCAACTCCCTGGTGAACCAGTTCCGCTCCCTGGTGCGCGGCTTCCGGCGGGGCACCGGCGACACCGCGGGCGCCGGCACCGCCTGCGACCTCGCCGCACCGCTGCCGCCCCTCGACCCCTCGAAGCTGTCGCTCGTCGCGCGGCACGGCAGCGGACTCATGGCCGGGCTCGCCGCCTCCGTCGAGGACGTCACCCGGCGCGCCGAGCGGAACCCCGCGCTCGGCCCGGTGGCCGAGGCGGCGCGCAGGCTGCTCGCCGTGACCACCGCCGTGCACACGGAGATGGAGGAGTACCAGGGCGTTCTCACCGAGGTGCCGCCCGCCGCCTTCGAGGTCGCGCGCCGCTACACCCTGTGCTGGGCGGGGGCGGCCTGCCTCGGTCTGTGGACGCGCAGCGCCGGCCACTTCCGCGACGACGCGGCGACCGGGCCGCTGTGGCGCGACGGCCTGTGGCTGCACACCGCCCTGCACCGGTTGCTGGTCCGCCTCGGAGAACCGGCCGCGGCCGGCCGCGAGACCCATGACGAACTGCTCGGCGCCCTGCGCGCGGCCCGCTCCTCGGGCCGGCTGTTCTCGCTGCTGGCGCAGCGGGGCCCCGAGCGGCGGCCCGCGAGTCGCGACGCGGCCGCCGGCGAGAGGGAGACGACGTGATGCCGCCCCGCACCGGGCCACAGGACGCCCACCCGGCCGCCGCCCCGGCCCGGGACGCCCTCGGGCCGACGGGACAGGAGGCGCGGGCCGCGGCACGCGTCGCCGAACTGGACCGGCGGCTGGGCGACCCCACCGACGGCGCCAACACACTGTCCTACGCCCGGCTGGTCGAGGCGGACGAGGCCGGTGTCCTGCCCGCGGACGGCGAGCGCGTGCTCGACGAACTGGGCCTCGGCGCCGACTTCGTGCCGCACACCGAGGGCGGCCGGCTGGAGCGGCTCGACACGCTGGTACGGGTCATGCGGCAGGTGTTCCGCCGCGACGTCGCCCTCGGCCTCGGCTACGGCGTGACCTCCTTCATGGCCGGGGTGAACGTCTGGACCTCGGGGGACGCCGCGCAGCGCGCCCGCCTCGCGCGGATCCTGACCCCGGGCGGCAAGGTGTCGGTCGCCTACCACGAACTCGCCCACGGCAACGACTTCCTGCGCAACGAGTTCGAGGCCCGCCCGACGGCGGACGGCGGCCATCTGCTGAACGGCTCCAAGCAGGTCATCAACAACGCCGACCGCGCCGAGGCCTGGGTGCTGTTCGGCCGTACGAGCCCTGCGCCGGGCAGCCGCAGCCACTCCGTGCTCCTCGTCGAGCGCGACGGGCTCGACGCGGACACCTGGCGGGTGCTGCCCCGCTACGACGCCGTCGGGGTGCGCGGCTGCCACCTGTCCGGACTGCGGTTCGACGACACGCCCGTGCCCGCATCCGCCCTCGTCGGCGAGCCGGGCAGCGGCGTCGAGACCGCGCTGCGCGCCTTCCAGGTCACCAGGGCGGCGCTCCCCGGCATGGCCGTCGGGACGGCCGACACCGCCCTGCGGACCGTGGTGCGCTTCGCGCTGGGCCGACGGCTCTACCGGACGTCCGTCATGGACATCCCGCACGCCAGGGCCACCCTGTCCGAGGCCTTCACCGACCTGCTGGTCTGCGACAGCCTGTCCCTGGCCGCGACCCGGGCGGTGCACCTGCTGCCCGAGCAGACCGGCGTCCTCGCCGCCGCCATCAAGTACCTGGTGCCGAAGCTGCTCACCGAGGTCATGCACGACCTGTCCGTGGTGCTCGGGGCCCGCTTCTACCTCCGTGAGGGCGAGCACGGCATCTTCCAGAAGCACCTGCGCGACCTGCCGGTGCTCAGCCTCGGCCACGCCGGCTCCGCGGCCTGCCAGGCGACGATCATCCCGCAGCTCTCCCGGCTCGCCCGGCGGTCCTGGTTCCGCGACGACCCGGCCCCGGCCGACCTCTTCGCGCCGCGCGCCGAGCTGCCGGACCTGCCGTTCGACCGGCTCACGCTGGCCGGCGGACGCGACCAGCTCACCGCGACCCTGGTCGCCGCACGGGACGAACCGGCCGGCGCGGCCCCCGAGGAGCGGTCCGTAGGGGAACTCGTGGGACACCTGGTGGACGAGCTGCGGCAGGTCCAGGAGGCGTGCCGAGCGCTCACACCGGAGGACCGCACGGCACTCGCCGGCCCGGCCGCCTTCGCCCTGGCCGACCGGTACGCCGTCCTGCTCGCCGCCGCGGCGGCGATCGGGGTCCGGCAGCGGGCGTCGCGCGACCGCGGTGACGCGTTCCTCGCCGACCCCGCCTGGCTCGCCGCCGCGTTGCACCGGCTCGTCCGGCGGCTCGGCCGGCGACCCGCCGCGCTCCCGGCGTCCGTCGGCGCCCGGATGCACGAGGAGGTACTGCGCAGGTTCCACGCGCGCACCGGCTACGACCTGTACGACACCCCGCTCACCGGCTGACGCGCACCGGCCGTGCGCCCACCGGCTCCGGCCGCCGCGCGCCGACCGCCGGACGACTCGACCCCAGCACGCGACAACCGCTCATCCCCGCCGAGGAGTGCACCATGACCGTTCCGACCGCCGGACACAGCACCGAGTCCCTGACCACGTGGCTGGCCGAGCGCATCGCCCTCTACCTGAAGCGCGAGCCCGCCGACATCGACCCGGACGTGCCCCTCGCGGAGTACGGCCTCGACTCCGTCGCGGCGCTCAGCCTGTGCGGTGACATCGAGGACGACTTCGACCTCGTGATGGAGCCGACGATCGCGTGGGACTACCCGACCGTGCGGGCGCTCGTCGGCCACCTCGTGGAGGAGCTGGCCGCGGACACCGCGCAGGGCGGCGGCGCTTGATGGAGCCCGTGGCCATCGTCGGCATCGACTGCCGGTTCCCGGGGGCACCTGACACCGGCGCCTACTGGGACCTGCTGATGCGCGGCGCGGACGGGGTGGGCGAGGTGCCCCGGCAGCGGTGGGACGCCGCGGAGTTCCACTCGCCGGCCGGGGAGGAAGGACGCGCCAACACCACCGAGGGCGGCTTCATCGCCGACCCGGACGCCTTCGACAACGAGTTCTTCACCACCTCGCCGCGCGAGGCCGCCGCCATGGACCCCCAGCAGCGGCTGCTGCTGCAGTCCGCGTGGCGGGCGGTGGAGGACGCCGGGATCGCGCCGCGTGACCTGGCCGGCACCCGCACCGGGGTCTTCGTCGGCATCATGGGCAACGAGTGGGCGCAACTGCACCTCACCGACTACGACAACGTCACCGCACAGGTCGGGTCCGGCAACGGCTACTGCATGACCGCCAACCGGATCTCCTACCATCTCGACCTGAAGGGCCCGAGCCTCGCCGTCGACACCGCCTGCTCCTCCTCGCTGGTCGCCACCCACCTCGCGGTGAACGCCCTGCTGTCCGAGGAGTGCGACCAGGTGCTCGTCGGCGGCGTCAACGTGGCTCTCACCCCGGCGCTGTCGATCTTCTACACCCAGGCCGGGCTGTCCGCCCCCGACGGGCGCTGCAAGCCCTTCAGCGCGGAGGCGAACGGCATCGGCCGCGGCGAGGGCGTCGGCGTGGTGGTGCTGTGCAGGCTGCGCGACGCGATCGCCGACGGCCGGCGGGTGTACGCCGTCATCCGGGGCACCTCCGTCAACCAGGACGGCCGCAGCAACGGGCTGACGGCGCCCAACCGCTGGGCCCAGCAGGCGGTGCTCGCCGCCGCCTACCGCCGGGCGGGGGTCGAGCCGTCCGACGTCGTCTTCACCGAGGCCCACGGCACCGGCACCGCCCTCGGCGACATGATGGAGGTCAGGGCGCTCGGCCACCACCACGCCGGACGCGGCGGCAAGCCCATGGCGATCGGCTCGGTCAAGGGCAACCTCGGGCACACCGAGGGCGCGGCCGGCATCGCCGGGCTGATCAAGGTCGCCCTGTCCCTGCACCACCGGGTGGTGCCCGCCAGCCGCTTCGCCGCCAAGGAGAACAAGCAGCTCAAACTGCGCGACCACGGGCTGCGGCTGCTCAAGGCGCCGCTGCGGCTGCCCGCCGGTCCGACCGTCGCCGGACTCAGCAGCTTCGGCATGGGCGGCACCAACGCCCACGCCGTGCTCGAGTCGGCACCCGCGCACGCCGCGCGCCCCGAACCGGCCGACGCCGCCGCACCCGGCGGCATCGGCGCCGCCGTGTTCACCCTGACCGCACCGAACGCCGAGGCCCTGCGCCGCAACCTGCTGGTCCAGGCGGAGTCGGCGGCGGCCCGCCGTACTCCGCTGGGCCCGCTGGCCAGGTCCAGCAACCGCGTCAAGGCGGGCCACCGCCTGCGTTTCGCGGCCGCCGCCACGGACACGGCGGAACTGGTCGCGACCCTGCGCGAGGCCGCCGCGGACCCGGAGCGGCTCACCCGGCTCAGTGCCCGGCCCGCCGGCCGGACCCGCACCGCGTTCCTGTTCACCGGGCAGGGCTCGCAGTACCCGCGGATGACTGCCGCGCTGTACGAGCGGTCGCCGCTGTACCGGGCCTTCCTCGACGAGGCCGACGCCGCGCTGCTGCCGCACACCGGACGCTCCGTGCGCGACCTGGCCCTCGCCGGCGACGAGGCGGTGCACAGCACCCGGTGGACCCAGCCCGCGCTGTTCGCCGTCGGCTACGCCCTGGGCCGGACCCTGATGGAACTCGGCGTGCGCCCCGGCATGCTCCTCGGCCACAGCGTCGGCGAGTTCGCCGCAGCCGTGCTGGCCCGGGCGCTGCCGCTGGAGGGCGCCGCCCGGCTGGTCGCCGCACGCGGCGCGCTGATGCAGGAACTCCCCGCGGGCGGCGGCATGCTGGCCGTGCGGGCCGCCCACACGGACCTTCGGGCGCGCATCGAGTCCGAGCCCCGGGTGGGGGTCGCCGCGGTCAACGGCCCCGCCGCCACGGTGCTCTCCGGTGATCTGACGGCCCTGGAACGGATCGGCGCGGCGCTGGAGGCCGAGGGCGTCACCACCCGCGGGCTCCAGGTCTCGCACGCCTTCCACTCGCCGCTGATGGAGCCGATGCTGGCCCGCTTCGCGGAGATCGCCGACGGGACCGGCGGGTCGGTGCCCGAGATCCCGCTGTACTCGACGGTGCGCGGCCGGGTGCTCGACGGCGAGGCGATGGACGCCGCCTACTGGGTGGAACACGTCAGCGCCACCGTGCTGTTCGCGGACGCCGCCGGCGCGCTGCTCGCCGCGGGCCCGACCCACCTGGTGGAAACCGGTCCGCAGCCGGTGCTCTCCGGCATGGTGCGCCGCCTCGGCCGGGCGGCCGGCGACGGCCCGGCGCACGTCCTGCCGGTGCGCGGCCCCGAGTCCGCCGGGCGGGACCTCGCCGAGGCGCTCGCCGAGCTGTACCGGGGCGGTGTGGAACCCGCCTGGGACGCCGTGTACGTACCCGAGGACCGCGTCGCGCACCCGCTGCCGCCGTACGCCTTCTCCACGGAGCACCGCTACTGGGCGAGGAATCCGGTGCGGCGGTCCGCTCAGCCGGGCGCCGTCCCGCAGGAGCGCCCCGCGGCGTCCGCCGCCGAGGGACCCCACGAGCCGGGAAGCGGCCCGTCGCTCGCCCCGGTCCGGCCCGGCACCCCGGCGGACCCCGTCGCGGACGCCGTCCTGGCAGCCGTCGGCCTGGTCGGCGGCTACACCGAAGCCGAAGTCGGCCCGCTGGACCGGCTCTACGAGGACCTGGGCTTCGACTCCGTGATGGTGATGGAGCTGAAGAACCGGCTGGAGTCCCGCCTCGCCGACATCGGCACACTCACGGTCCAGGACCTGCTGCCCCGGCTCTCCTCCGTCGGCGACCTCGTCGCCTACCTGCGCGAACTCGGCGCGACGGTGCCCGCTGCCGCGCCCCGCGGCGGCGCCAGGCAGGACCAGGCGCTCATGCAAGGAGAGAGGACGGCATGACCACTGCGACGACCCACCTGGCCTCCCTGGGCACCGCGCTGCCCGGGGACCCGGTGGACAACGCCACGCTCGCCAAGGTGCTCGGCATCAACGAGGAATGGATCGAGGTCTTCATCGGCACCCGGACGCGGTACTTCGCCCGGGACCTCGGCACCGGTGTGGTGCGCTGGTCGCTCGCCGACCTGTGCGCGCAGGCGGCCGAGCGGGCGCTGGCCGCCCCCGGCGTCGACCCGTCCGAGATCGAGTTCGTCGTCCTCGGCACGGCCACCCCCGACCACCTGATGCCCGCCACCGTCAACCATGTCGCCGACCAGCTGGGCCTGGACCAGGTGCCCACCTTCCAGCTCCAGTCCGGCTGCGCCGGCGCGGTCCAGGCCCTCGACGTCGCCCGGACGATGATCGCCTCCGGCCAGTACCGCACCGGTCTGGTCATCGGCGGCGACGTGTGCAGCAAGCACCTCGACCTGGGGCGCGACCTGTCCGCCGCCGCCCCCAGCGACCTCGTCAACTACGTGCTGTTCGGCGACGGCGCCGGGGCGGCCGTCCTCACCGACGAGCCGCGCGGCCAGGGCGTCGCCCTGCGCCACGTCCTCAACCGCTTCACCGGGCTGGGCCGCAGGCCCGGTCAGGTCATCGAGTGGTTCGGGCTCGCCGACCGCCACGACGACCGGCAGGCCGTCGCCGAGGACTACAAGGCCATCGAGGAGTCCGTGCCCGTCATGGCCGTCGAGATCCTGTGGGAGCTGCTGGGCGAACTCGACTGGGAGGCCGACCAGCTGGACTATCTGCTGCCGCCCCAGCTCTCCGGCCGGATGACCCGCCGTATCACCGAGGAACTCGACATCCCCACCGCGCGCGACATCTCGTGCGTCGCCGACACCGGCAACAACGGGAACGCGCTGCCCTTTTTGCAGATGGAGAAGTTGCTGGAGCGGATGTCCGGCGGCGAGCGGGCCCTCGCGGTCGCCGTGGAGTCCAGCAAGTGGATCAAGGCCGGTTTCGCCCTGGAGAAGATATGACCACCGACAGCGCCGCCCCCGTTCCCGCCACGGGCGGCTTCACCCTCGACGACTACGTCCGGCTCGTCACCGAGGAGATCGGCATGCCCCTCCACCCGGGGCAGGTGGCAGCCGACTTCGACGAGCTCCCCGACTGGGACTCGCTGCACCTGCTCAAGCTCGTCACCGCCCTGGAGCCGGCCATCGGCCGCAGGGTCCCGGTCGGCAAGGTCCTGGAGGCCCGCAGCCTGAAGGAGATCTACGAGCTGGCGGTGACCGGGTGAGCACCACCGCCACCGCCGTACGGCGCCGCCGCCACACCCTTTACTTCCTGGAGTGGGCGGCGGACCACCGGCCCGTGCACCTGGACACCGACGTCGACATGACCCGCATCCAGACGCACCGCGCCGCCGCCCGCGCCCATGGCAGGCGCTACTCGGTCGTCAGCTATGTCCTGTACACCGCCGGACGGGTCCTCGACCGCCACCCGGAGGCCAACGCCGTGCTGGCCCCCGGCTGGCCCGGACTGCTGCGGCGCCCGAGGATCGTCCGCTTCGACGGCGTCACGGCCAAGGTCGCCCTGGACCGGAAGGTCGAGGGCGAGCGCACCGTGCTCTCGGCGCTCGTGCCCGGCCTGGAGACGGCCAACCTGCGCGAGATCCAGGAACGCATCGACCGCTACCGGGGCGACCAGGCGGCGGACCTGCCCGAGTTCAAGGGCGTACGGATGCTGGGCCGGCTGCCGGTGGCGCTCGGCCGGGCCGCCTTCGCCGCGGCGCTGCGCAGCCCGCAGCGGCGTCCCGGCGTGTTCGGCACCGTGTCGGTGTCCTCGCTCGGCCACCGGACCGTCGACGGCTTCCACTCGGCCGGCGGCACCGCCGTCACCCTCACCATGGGCCGGGTCGTGGACCGTGCGGTGGTCCGTGACGGCGTGGTCGTCCCCGCGCCGGTGATGCGGCTGGGCCTCACCTTCGACCACCGGGTGATCGACGGCGCGACCGCGGCCGACGTGCTGACCGATCTCCACCACATGCTGGAGACCTTCGATGAGGGCACCCCGTCGCCGGACGCCGGGCCGGACCCTCGGGGAGCCGATCACGATCAGCGGCTCCTCGGCGGACTGGAGCAGGGTACGCGCTGACCTGGACCGGCACGGGGCCGCGCTGGTCTGCGCCCAGGAGGACGACTGGCGCCCGGACCGTGCGGGCGCCCCGCGGCTGCGTGCCCTGCTCGGCCACGACTGGGAGCGGTACCAGGAGCTGACGCAGCCGCAGGCCCGGGCCCGGTTCGCCGCCTCCCGCGTCCTGCTGAAGTGCGCCGCGGCGGCCGCGCTGGGCGTGCCGCCGCACTCCCTCGAACTCGGCTACGGCCTCACCGGCCGTCCCGGCCTGCGCGGCTACGACGGCCTGCACATCAGCCTCAGCCACACCGACGGCCTGCTGCTGGCCGGTCTCGCCACCGACGGCCCCATCGGCGTCGACGCCGAGCGCGGCGACCGCCCCCTGTACGGCGCGGGGCTGTGCCGCCAGATGTGCACTCCGCACGAGGTGGAGCGGATCGAGGCCCTGCCGCCCGCGGAACGCAACCCCGCCGTGCTGCGCGTGTGGACGCTGAAGGAGGCGTACAGCAAGGCCGTCGGTCTCGGCCTGCGGCTGGGCTTCACCGAGTTCGGCTTCAGCCCGGACCGCGCCCCCACCGACCTGCTGCTTCCCGACGGCACCCCCGGCACGGTCGGCGCCTGGGCCTTCCACACCCTCACGTTCGAGGACACTTACACCATCGGCGTCGCCATCGGCGACGACGGCTTCGGCCGCACGACGGACCTCGCGGCGGCCACCGCGCTCGACCCCCGCATCGTCGACGCCGTGCTGGCGGCAGCGGCCGAGGAGGAGCGGGCCGCCGCCGCGCGGTGACGAGGCGGAAACCGGGCGACGTGCCGCACGATGGCTGCCGGAGTGGCCGACCCCCGCCCCCGGCCTGCCCGGAGGGCCTGCCCGGCCGGGTCGACGCCCCGGCCGGGCAGGGGAGGCCCGGCAGGGCTAGCCGCAGCGGACCTCACGCGGCCCGCTGGTCCGGCCCCGATGGGTGGAACAGCCAGACGCCGGGCCGTACTTCGAGCGGGACGGCGTGCTCCGCGCCCGGTTCGCCCGACGCGAGCGCCATGCGCAGGGCACTCGCCGTGCGCCGCGCGTACTCGGTCCAGCGGCCGTCGCCCGCCGAGCGCGCGGCGCTCTCGCACGCGTCGAGGTGGGCCAGCGCCTCCTCCTGCTCGCCCTGGCGCAGCGCCACCAGGGCCAGTCCGCGCAGCGCCTCGGCCGAGCCGCGCGCGTCGCCGGCCGACCGGCACTCAGCCAGGGCCCGGGCATAGGCGCGTCCGGCGCGGTCGGCCCGGCCCAGGGCGAGCAGCACGTCCGCCTCGGCGGACAGGCAGCGGCCCGCTCCCGCCCTGTCACCGTGGCGGGTGAACAACTCCCGGGCCAGGCGGTACCGGTCGAGCGCCGATGAGGTCCGGTGGCGCTGCCAGGCCAGGTCGCCGAGCGACCGCAGGACGACGGCCTCCGCGTGGACGTCACCGGCCGCGCGGGCCGCGTCCAGCGCGAGGTCGTGCGTCGACTGCCACTCGTCCCACAGGGCGCTCGCCTCGTAGTATCCGGCCGCCGAGGAGGCGAGGGCACTGCACAGCCCCCACAGCCCGGCCGCGTGGGCCTGCCGCACGGCCTCCGACAGGCCGGCGGACTCCTCCTGGAACCAGCGCAGCGGGGAGCTGCCGACCACGTGACGGGGGACGACCCCGGGCACGGGCTCGGCGTCGTACGCCAGCCGGTCCCGGCCCGGCGCCATCCGCGCGTCCGCGTGCCGGGCCAGCGTCAGGAAGGCCCGGCAGAGCCGTTCCACGGCGGCGACGCCTTCCTCCGGGCACTCCTCGGCGAGCGTGCCCAGGGCCAGTGAGCGCAGCAGGGTGTGGAAGCCGTAGCGCACGGGGGTCAGTCGCCCCGGCCGCCGCCGCGCCTCCAGCAGATGGGCTGCCACCAGCTCCTCGGTGAGCCGTTCGGCCCGAGCCGGGTCCGTGCCGAGGAGCGCGGTCGCCGTCCAGGGGGCGAAGTCGGGCAGCGCGGCCTGCCCGAGGACGCGGAAGGCGTGCCGGGCCTCCTCGCCCACGTCGTGGTAGGCCGTCAGCAGAGTGCTGCGCACGTCGAGGTCGCCCAGCGCGAGCGCGTGCAGCCGGGTCCGCTCGTCCCGCAGCCGCCGGACGAGCCCGGCCGCCGTCCAGTGCGGGCGGGCGGCGAGCCCGGCGGCCGCCACCCGCAGGGCCAGCGGCAGCCTCCCGCACAGTCCGGCGATCTCCCCCGCCGCCTCCGGGTCGTCGCGCATCCGCTCGCCGCCGCACGCCGTCAACAGGGCCTCGGCCTCGGGCCGGGACAGGACGTCGAGGGTCAGGTGCCGCACGTTCTCCAGCGCGCCGAGGACCTGACGGCTCGTGACGACGACGGCGCAGTCGGACAGGGCCGCCAGCACCGGCCGGACCTGCGCCTCGGAGACGGCGTCGTCCAGGACGACGAGCATCGTGCGGCCCTTGGTGCGTGCGTGCAGCAACTCCGCGAGTTCCGTCTCGCACGACGGCAGCGGTGCCGCGTCGCCGTCCGTACCCCATTCCTGCGCCAGCGGCCCTCGCAGCCGGCGCAGCAGGGTCGCCATGGCGGTCCTGGGATCGACGGCCCGCCCGCCGGCGTCCCGCAAGGTCACCAGGACGCGTCCGCCGGGGAACCGGTCCGCTGCGCCGTGGGCCAGTCGTACGGCCAGCGTGGTCTTCCCCACGCCCGCCCGGCCCGACAGTGCCAGCACCGTGGTCCGTCCCGCCGGGGCCCGCGCCAACAGCCGCGCGCCGACGACCAGTTCGTTCTCGCGTCCGGTGAAGTCCGCCACGGTCGGCGGCAGCCACAGCGGAGGCCCCGCGGGCCGGCCGGAGGAACCGCCGGCCGGACGGTGGTCGCCCGATCCGCCTACGGGCGCGGGCCCGCGCTCGGGCTCGCCGTGCCAGGCCAGCGAGGGGTCGGAGGCGAGGATCCGCTCGTGCAGCCGGCTCAGCACCGGCCCGGGCTCCACCCCCAGTTCGTCCACGAGCGACCGCCGCGCCTGGTGGTAGACCTGAAGGGCGTCGGACTGCCGGCCGGACCGGTAGAGGGCCACCATCAGATGACAGCGCAGCGTCTCGCGCAGCGGATGCTCGTGGGCCAGCGCCATCAGCTCACCGACCAGCTCCTGGTGCTGCCCCAGCCGCAGGTCGGCGGAGATCCGCTGTTCCAGTACCTCCGCGCGCAGTTCGTTCAGCCGGATCGCGGAGGTCTCCAGGGAGGGTCCGTGCGGGATGCCCGAGAGCGCGGGCCCCGTCCACAGCCCGAGAGCACGGCTCAGTGCCCGGGAGGCGGCCGCGTACTCCTGCCGGCCGTACGCGGCCCGGCCCTCGGCCCGCAACGACTCGAAGACCGTCAGGTCCAGTTCCTCCGGGGCGACCCGCATCAGGTAGCCGGGCGGCTGGGTCAGCAAGGGCTGCGCGGCGGCGCCGCCGGTGTTCTCCAGGAGGATCTTGCGCAGTTGCGACACGTACACCTGGAGAGTGGTGGTGGCGGTCCGCGGTGGTTCGGCGCCCCACAGTTCGTCGATCAGGGTGTGGGTCGAGACCACCGTGTTGCTCTGCACGAGCAGGGTGGCGAGGACCGCGCGTGGCTTGGCCGCGGACGGTGTGCGAGGCGTCATGTGGACGGGGCCGAGTACTCGGTATCTCATCGCGCGCCTCAGCAGTCCTGGAGCACGGACGCGGAGATCCGCGCCACGACCCGGCTGCCCTGCAGGAACGACAGGCTCAGTTCTGTCACCGGCCGGCCCTCCGCGTCCCGGCACACCCGCCCGTCCGTGCGGCCCACGCCCTCCCGGACCGTGCAGTGCAGCGGCAGTCCGGGCTCGGCGAAGCCGCGGAACGAGGCCTGCCAGCCCGACAGCACGGCGTGCGAGGGCACGAAGCCACGCAGCTCCGTGGCGGCGAGCATCCCCAGCTGCCGGGACACCTCAAGGAACAGCAACGGGGGCACCTCGTCAGGCGCGTCGGCCACGAACCGCAGCTCGGCGGCCGCTGCGGCGTCCACGGGGAACGACAACTCCGCGTCGCCGTCCGTCCCGGTCCGCTCGGGAAGCCCGACCAGGACGTTGCCGGCGTGGAGGTGACCCACCTGCCCGGGCATCGGCACGCCCCGGGAGGACGGACCGGCGTACCCGGCGGCGGACCGCTCGCTCTGCCTGCGCCCCCTCTCGCGGTGGTTTCGATAAACGCCGTCGAGGAGGAAGGCCAGCCGGGACGAGGCCGTGCCGCAGCGCTCGCCGTCGATGAGGACGGCGGCCTCGCACTCCAGTCCGCGCGGCACACCGCCGACGACGTCGAGGGGCGTCATGGCGAGTTCCAGCACGATCCCGGCCCGCGTGCCGCGGCGGCGCCACGCCTCCAGGTCGGTGATCGCGGCGCTCGCCGACGCCACCACGGCGTGCCGGCTCGCCGGCACCCTGAAGTACCGGAGGGCCGCGAAGAGCATGGACTGGCGCAGTGACGCCAGAGGGAACAGCGGATCGTGGAACTGCGACAGTGACTCACCGAACAAAGGGTGGTTGTCCGGCAGTTCGCCGGAGAAGGCGAACGACTGTCGTACCGGCGGGGCGGCCGTCAGCAGAAAGGCCTCGGGGCTGGTGGGCCTGTGGACCAGGTGGTGGGGTCCGAGGAAGGCGGGGAACGGTGCGGTGTAGGTGACCATGTGGTTCCTCTGCGGCGGTGTCCGGCGGCTCTGCGGATATGCTGGCTGGGCACGTGCGCTTGACGGGATGCACGTTGCCCGACTCCGCTGAAGGACCAGGGAAGCCGCACTGAAGAACTGGGCACCGACGGCCCCCTCCCCCGGTGTTCAGCCGACTCGAACCGGTTCGTCCGCGACGACCGGGTGGTCCAGGGGCAACGGCCCCGTCGCGCTCGCTCCGCCGGGCGCTCCGGTAGCGGCGAAGACCTCGCGGTCGGCGGTGCGGTAGCCGGACCACTCGTCGGGCAGGTCGTCCTCGTAGAAGATCGCCTCGACCGGGCAGACGGGCTCGCAGGCGCCACAGTCCACGCACTCGTCGGGATTGATGTACAGCTTGCGCGGGCCCTCGTAGATGCAGTCGACGGGACACTCGTCGACGCAGGCCCGGTCCTTGACGTCGATGCAGGGCTGGGCGATGACGTAGGTCATGAACTCTCCACGGTCCAGGTGTCGCCGCCGGTGAGGAGTGCGGCGAGGTCGCCCTTGCCGTTCTGTTCGATGGCGGTGTCGAGCTGGTCGGTCATCTGGGCGTC
>NZ_JBFBJT010000138.1:0-19980 GCF_040686175.1 Streptomyces sp. NPDC086077
GCATGGAAAAGAAGCTACGAGCACACCGACCCCCCGAGCGTCCGCAACAAGTTCAATCACCAGGACACACCCCGCTGACCCACCCCCGTACGGCTACAAGCTCCGATTACCCGGTGCCCGTCCATGCCGTGTCACGCTGGTCCGGATTCCGGAATCCGCCGGAAGAGTTCACGGCACACCGGAGTGAAGGGGGAAATCGTGGGACGCACACCGGAGAGGATCCCGGTACTCGCTTTGTGGAGCGCGCCGCGCTGCCGGTCCACCGCGTTCGCGCGGATGATGGCCGAGCGCGACGACCATGCCGTCGTGCACGAACCGCTCTCCCGGGTGGTCGACTTCGGTGAGGTGGAGGTCGGTGACCGGATCGCGCACGACGAGCAGGGCGTGCTCACGGCGCTGCGCGCGATCGCCGTGTCCAAGCCGGTGTTCTTCAAGGACACGACGGACTTCCACTACCCGGCGCTCCTCGCCGACGAGGAGTTCCTCGCGGCCGCGACCCACACGTTCATCATTCGCGATCCGGCCGAGGCCATCGCCTCGCACCACAAGCTGAACCCGGACCTCGGCCGCGACGAGATCGGCTTCGCGTGGCTGTACGAGATCTTCACCGCGGTGCAGGCCGCCACCGGAACCACGCCGGTCGTGATCGACTCCGACGATCTGCTCGACCGCCCGGCCGAGACCGTGCGCATGTACTGCGAGGCGGTCGGCATCCCCTTCGTCCCGGAGGCGCTGAACTGGCAGCCGGGAATGCGCTCGGAGTGGCACTCGACCAGTAAGTGGCACCAATCGACCAGCCGGACCGCCGGCTTCGAGCGCAGCTCGGGCGCGACGGCCGAGTCCGTCGCGGCGGACCCGAAACTGAGGGCCTACCGCGACTATCACATGCCGTACTACGAAAAGCTGCGTGCTGCCGCGCTGCGACCATGAGCGTCCCGCCAGGAATGATCGGAATGATCATCCGGCACGTGAACAGAGCGGCGATTCAGGCATGCAAGGTCATCGGGGCGCGGGCAGAAAGAATGACCGACGGCCCAGCCCTCGGTACCCCTGGACTGTTGAGACTTGAGATGGTTCTTAGTGAGGCGGGGAACTTGACGCAGAATTCGGTACCCTCCACCAGAAGTGCATGGCATCCAAAAAAGGTGTTCCGTGACGCGTGCGACGTGATGGAAGCTTCGGCGCTCCCCGCCAGAAGCGGACTGTGCGACACAGTCGATATCTCCGGTCATCGCAACAACACGGCCGTTTCCGCGGCGACGGAGACAAAAACAGGCGAATTCAATGTGTGGAGGAACTCCTTCGCCGCCGAATACCTGCCCGCGGGCGGAAGTCTCGTCCACGTGGACGGCGTACCCTTCCAGTTCCCCCCGGTCTGCGAAGGACCGGACAACGTCCGCTGCGCCGGCCAGTTCATCCGCGTCCCGGAGGGCCATTACGACTGGATCCATGTGCTGGCCGCGTCCGAGCGTCGCAGCGAGGACACCGTCCAGCTGAACTTCGCCGACGGCTCGGTCGACGCGGAAGCGCTCCGGGTCTCCGACTTCTGGGCGGCGCCCGCGTGGTTCGGCGAGATCAAGGCCTTCGAGAGCCTCGTCATGCACTATCCGCACCACGTGCAGCGCGGCATCCCCGCGGTCATGTGGGCCCAGCGGGTCCCGGTCACCCGGCGCACCGGCCTCACCGGCATCCTGCTGCCCCGCAACGTCGCGGTGCATGTCTTCGCCCTCACCCTGCAGCGGACGGAGTCCTGACATGACCGTCGAGGCGACAGCACGCACATACACGATCACCGGTCCTGAGCCCGAGCTCTGGTATCGCGACCTCATCAGCTGCCTGCAGGCCACGTGCGGTTCGATGCTGGCTCGCGAGGGAGCCGACCCGCTGGCCGTACTCGGCGCGGGGTGGCAGTTCCTGCACCTGCCGGGCGACGTCAGGTCCGAGGAGTTCTACTACCCCTGTGCCGAAGGGCAGTTGGGCCGCGCCCTTGCCCCGCACCACGACCTGAGTGCCCGCTGGTGGCAGCCCGCCGACGAGGGTGACGTGTGGCGCGAGGTGCGCGAGCGGCTGGCCGACGACCGGCTCGTCATCGCCGCCGTGGACAATTTCCACCTGCCCTTCAGGCCCGCGTACGGGGATGTGCACGCCGCGCACCTCGTGGTGATCTACGGCCTGGACGAGACGCGTGGCGTGGTCTATGTCTCGGACGCGATGCCGCCCGCCTTCCGTGGCGCCGTGCCCATCGAGGAGTTCCTGCGCAGCTGGGGCTCGGCCAATCCGACCGACGTGCAGGATGCCTTCTTCAGCGACTCGGAGATCGGCCGGCGCTGCCTCGATGTCAGCCTCGGCGCGCAACCGGCGCCTCTGACACCGGAGTTGCTGGGCGGCTATCTGCGCACCGACATCGAGGGCTTCACCACGGAGACCTCCGCCCGTACCGGGCTCGCCGGCTACGACGCGTTCGTCGGGGATCTGGTGGAGCGGTGCCGGGCGGGGGACGCGGGCGCGCTGCGCGAGCTGTACCCGTTCGGCTGGGCCATGCAGGCGCAGGCCTCGCTCCACGGCGAACTGCTGCGCCGCTGCGGCCGCGACTGGGACGACGCGGTGCTCGCCGGGGCGGGCCGCGCGGTCGAGACCGTCGCTCACGCGTGGACCGGGCTGCGGTTCACCGGCGCGCACGGCCACGGCGACCCGCGTGCGGCCGCGCCCGACATCGCGCACCATGCCACGCTGCTGCGCGCCGCCTACGCGCGCGCGGTCGACGCTGTCGTCGCGGCGGCGGCGCGGCTGTGAACGTAACCGGACCGACCTCCGTGACTGAGCGGACTGGAGAGTGATGAGCAAGCTGGCAGCGTTCGGCGGTACGGCGACCGTGCCGAGGGACCGGCGCCATGTGCAGTGGCCGCTGATCGAGGACGAGGACCGCAAGGCCGTCCTCGACGCACTCGACGGCCCGCGCCTGGTGTCCGACACCGACGGTGTGAACGCGGTGGCCCGACTTGAGGAGTACTGGGCCCGCCGCTTCGGCCACGAGGCCTGCGTCGCGGTGTCCAACGGCACGGCGGCCCTGGCCCTCGCCCTTGCCGCGCTGGGCATCGGTCCCGGCGACGAGGTGATCGTGCCCGCGTTCAGCTTCATCGCCACCGGGCTCGCCCCCGTGCACCAGATGGCGGTGCCGGTCTTCGCCGACGTAGACCCGGTCACCTTCAACATCGACCCGGACGATGTCGAGCGCCGAATCACCCCCAGGACCAAGGCGATCATCCCCGTGCATCTGCACGGCGCGCCCGCCGACATGGACCGGCTGACCGCGATCGCCCGCAGGTACGACCTCGCGATCGTCGAGGACGCCGCCCAGGCTCCCGGCGCGACTCACCGCGGACGCCCGGTCGGCGCGATCGGTGAGGCGGGCGCCTTCAGCCTCCAGGTCAGCAAGAACATCCCGACCTGCGGCGAGGGCGGCCTGCTGGTCACCCAGGACGCCGGACTGGCCGCCAGGATGCGCCGCGGACGGCAGTTCGGCGAGGACATCGAGGCCGGCCGGGACCGCGACTACATCTCGTACGGCTTGGGCTGGAACTACAAGATGAACGCCCTCCAGGCCGCGTTCACCCTCGCGCAGCTCGACCGGTTCGACACCTACGAGCGGGCCCGGCAGGAGAACGTCACCGGCTTCCTCGCGCGCCTGGCCGAGCTGCCGGGCCTGACGGTGCCGACCGCGCTGCCGGGCACCACCCACGCCTGGCACATCCTGCGCTTCCGCTTCGACCCTGCCGCGTTCGGCCTCGACGGTGTGCGGCCCGAGGCGCTGCGCTCGGCGCTGCGGCGGCTGCTGCGCGCCGAGGGGGTGCCGATGTCGCAGTACCAGCTGATGCCGCTGCCCGACCAGAAGGTCTTCTCGGACCGCGTCGGCTTCGGTTCCGGCTACCCGTGGTCCGTGACCGGCGCGCCCGGCACGACCGCAGGTGAGGACTACCCGGTGACCCGGGCGGTCATCGCCGACTCGCTCACGGTGCAGAAGCGCCATCTACACCCGGGCGCCGGCGAACTGCTCGGCCTGTACGCCGACGCCTTCGAGAAGGTGTGGGCGAACAGGGACATGGTGGCCACGCTCGCGAAGGCGGCCTCATGACCGTCCTCCAGGCACAGGAGCGGGACACCCTGGACGCGGTCGCCGCACGCATCCGGTCCCACGTCGTCGACATGTGCGCGGGGCCCGAGGGCGGCCACCTCGGCGGCGCGTTCTCCAGCGCCGACATCCTCGCGGCCCTGTACTTCTCGGTGCTGAACGTGGACCCGCGGCGGCCGGACGACCCGGGTCGCGACCGCTTCCTGCTCAGCAAGGGCCACGCCGCCGTCGGTCTCTACGCGACGCTGGCCGAGAAGGGCTTCTTCCCGGTCGGGGAACTCGCCGGATACGGTCGCCCCGGCAGCAGGCTGATGGGCCATCCGGTCCGCGCGGTGCCCGGTGTGGAGATGCCGACCGGTTCGCTCGGTCACGGACTCGCGCTGGGCTGCGGGTTCGCGCTGGCCGCCCGGTACGCCGGCCGTGACGCGCGCACCTTTGTCCTGCTCGGCGACGGCGAGCTCCAGGAGGGCTCGGTGTGGGAGGCGGCCATCGCGGCCGCGTCGCTGCGCCTGGACCGGCTGGTGGCGGTGGTGGACCGCAACGGCCTTCAGCTGACCGGCGCCACCGAGGGCATCGCGCCGATGGAACCGCTGGCCGACCGCTGGCGGAGTTTCGGCTGGGCGGTCCGCGACGTGGACGGCCATGACCCGGACGGACTTGCGGACCATCTCGACGCCGCGCCGTGGGAACCGGGCAGACCGAGCGTCCTGATCGCTCGCACGGTCAAGGGCCAGGGCCTGCCGTTCCTCGCCGGCCGCAGCGCCAGTCACTACGTGAGCCTGTCGCCGCGCAATCACGCCCGGGCGGTCCGCGCACTGCACGCCATGGAGGCCACCGGATGAGCCGCGCGACCCGAGAGGCGTACCGGGACCGTCTGCTTCCTCTGCTGCACCGATATCCCGAACTGATGTGCCTGGACTCCGACACCGGTCTGTTCAACGCCGACTACGCCGCGGCGGCCGGCGACCAGTACCTCAACCTCGGCATCGCCGAGCACAACCTGATGGGCATGGCTGCCGGGATGGCCGCGAGCGGGCGGATCCCGTTCGTCAACACGATGGCCGCCTTCGCCACGTCCCGGGCGCTGGAAGCGATCAAGATCGACATCGCCTACAACGGGCTGCCCGTCCGCATCATGGCCACGCACGGCGGTCTCGCCGCGGGCCACCTCGGACCGACGCACCAGGCCCTGGAAGACCTCGCCGTGATGCGGGTACTGCCCGGAATGACCGTGGTGGTGCCTGCCGACGCCGCCGCCACCGAGGCGTTCGTCGAGCAGAGCCTGAACGTGGCCGGACCGCTCTACGTCCGGCTCGGCCGCAAACCGACCCCGGCACTGCCGGTGACGGCCCCGCCACCCGTCATCGGGCAGGCGCAGACCCTTCGGCAGGGCGGCGACGTGGTGCTCGCCGCCTGCGGCCCCTACCCGGTGCTCGCCTGCCTCGCGGCGGCGGAGGTCCTCGCCGGACAAGGCATCGGGGCCACCGTGCTGAACATGCACACCCTGTGCCCGTTCGATACGGAGACCCTGGTGGCCGTGGCCCGGCCCGCCTCGCTCGTGGTGACGCTGGAAGAGCACTGGCGCAGCGGCGGCCTCGGCGGCGCGGTGGCCGAGACACTGGCGGAGGAGGCGCCCACACGGGTGCTGAGGCTCGGCATGCCCGACAAGTTCGTCGACGAGGTGGGCAACCAGGAACACCTCGTCGCACATTACGACCTCACCGCGGAGCGGGTCGTGAGGGCGGTCCGTACGGCCCTCGACGCGACGGCCCGCTCCGGGAGGACCGATCGGAAGGAATACGTCTCATGACCATGACCACGACCGAGACCGCGACCACCGGGCAGGCCTGCCCGGAGTGCGAGGAGCAGGTGCGGATCAGCTCTTCGGTACGGCTCAACGAGATCCTGGAGTGCGTGGGCTGCCGCAGCGAACTGGAGATCGTGGCGCTGAACCCCACGATGCTCGCTCTCGCGCCGGAGGTCGAAGAGGACTGGGGCGAATAGCCGGTTCCGGATCGACGACTCAGCAGGACCCGGTCCTCCAGCGGCAGGCCTTCAGAGCCGGCCCCTGAGGACCGGGTCCGCCGCCCCGGAGCCGGCACGTCCCTCAGGCACCGCATACGGGATCACGAGACACCGACGGAGAGAACGGCTGCCGACATTTCTGGAAGCATGCCCCTCACGGGCACAACAACAGCACTCCGCATGGGCACCGAAGCGTGCGATATGAGCGAGGTGCACATATGGGTGCTGCAGATTCCGGCCGGCGTCACGGAGTCCTCGCTCAACCTGTCCGTTCTGGACGAGCGGGAACGCCGTCGCGTGGCGGACTTCATCCACGGCCGTGACCGTACGCTCTACGGGTTTGCCCACGTGGCGCTCCGTACGGCCCTGTCCGGCCTGACCGGCGTGGCACCCGACGCGCTTCGCTTCACCCGCGCCCCCTGCCCGTGCTGTCGGGAGCCGCACGGGCGGCCCGTACTGACGTCAACGTCGGCCTCCATGGAATTCTCCCTCTCCCACAGCCGGGACCTGGTCCTGATCGGAGTCGCACCCGTTGCGATCGGCATCGACGCAGAGCCCGTGCCGGAGCCCGAGGTCGCGGAGCAGCTGGCGCCACTGCTGCATCCGTCGGAATGCGCGGACGTCGAGGCCGCGGCTCCGGAAGACCGGTCGGCGGCCTTCGCCCGCCTCTGGGCCCGCAAGGAGGCCTATCTCAAGGGCCTGGGCTCCGGCCTCGGCCGCGGCCTCGCGGCGGACGACGTACGCGGCGACCTTCCGGGGTGGCGCCTCACCGACCTGCCCCTGGCGACCGGTCACGCCGCTGCCGTCGCGGTGAATTCCCCCAATTCCCGCACGCTCCGCATTCACCGTGCCCTTCCGACGCACTCGGACATAGCAGCTACGGACAGCTGATCCGCGGTGTCGCCGCTGGGCAGCGAGGTGGCGGCGAGTTCGGACACGCGAACGGCCACTGCGGGACACAGTTCGCACCCCAGACCGACGGGTGGACGGCAGTCACCCCGCGCCCCGGCAGCCGGCCGACTGTTTATGCTCACGCCCATGGCACTCGAATGGGAACAGATCACCGTCGACTCCTCCGACCCCATCTCCCTCGGGCAGTGGTGGGCCGCGGCTCTCGGCTGGGTCGTGGTCGACAAAACCGAGGAGATCATCGAGATCCGGCCTGAGCCGGACCGGATGCCGGGGCTGCTCTTCGTCCCCGTCCCTGAGGGCAAGGCGGCGAAGAACCGGCTCCACCCCGACTTCCGCCCCGACGACCACGAGGCCGAGGTCGCCCGGCTGGTCTCCCTCGGTGCCCGGCGCGCCGCCCCCGTGCAGGAAGGACAGCACTGGGTGACCCTCTTCGACCCGGAGGGCAACGAATTCTGCGTCCTGTCCGAGCCGAAGAGCTGAGCGGGGCCGGTCACCCGTTCGGGCGAAGGTGCCGGACGGTTTCGCCCACGCGCAGCCCGGGGAGCGTGGACCGTATCCGCCGCACCAGGGCGCGGCAGTCGCGGCCGCCAAGGGCCGTTCTCAGGAGGTCCTGTCCGCGCCCGGCGGCGTCCTCAGCCCCTGACCAGCAGGCCGTGGCGGCGCAGCACCCAGCGCTCCACCGGGCTGAAGATCAGGAGGTCGATGGCGATGCCGACGATCAGGATGAGGACGATCGCGAGGAAGATGCCGGGCATGTCCGCGTTGTTGCGGCCGTTCTCCAGCAACTGGCCCAGCCCCAGGCCGAGATCGGGCGAGGAGGCGATGATCTCGGCGGCCATCAGGGAGCGCCAGGAGAACGCCCAGCCCTGCTTGAGGCCCGCGACGTAGCCCGGCAGCGCTGCCGGCATCGTGATGTGCCAGGCCTCGCGCAGCCCCGTCGCCCCCAGCGTCCGGCCGGCCCGCAGGAACAGCGGGGGCACCTGGTCGACGCCCGAGACGAGGCCGTTGGCGATCGAGGGCACGGCGCCGAGGAGGATCACGGCGTACATCATCGCGTTGTCGAGGCCGAGCCACAGGACGGCCGGCGGCACCCAGGCCACCGACGGCAGCGACTGCAGGCCGGACAGGACCGGGCCGATCGCCGCACGGATGAACGTCACCCGGGCGACCAGGAGTCCGAGCGGCGTGCCGAGGGCGAGGGCGAGCAGGAAGCCGAGCAGACCGCGCGAGACGCTGGTCCACACGATGTCGAGCAGGGTGCCCTGCAGCCACATGTCGGTCAGGCTGCTCCACACCGCCGACGCCGACGGCAGCTTGGTGGGCTCGGCGACCTCGGCCAGGACCAGGCCCTGCCAGACGGCGAGGACCAGGGCCACGGCGGTCAGCGGCGGCAGGACCTTCTTGACGAGCACCTCGCGCACCGGGGTGCGGTGCGTCCGCACCGAGTCGAGGGCGTCCAGGCCCGCTTCGAGACCGCCCAGGTCCTGAGACCGCGGCTCGGCCTTGATGTCAGTGCCGGCCATGGCGGCTGATCTCCCCACGCAGTTGTCCGGTGATCTCTACGGCTAGCTCCGCGACTTCGGAGTCCTCGATGCGGCGCGGGTGCGGGATGTCCACGGTCCACTCGCGGGCCACCCGGCCCGGCCGGGACGAGAGGAGCACGACCCGCTGGGCGAGCCGGACGGCCTCGCGGACGTTGTGCGTGACGAACAGGACGGACAGGTTCGCCTCGCGCCAGATGCGGGTCAGCTCGTCGTGCAGGACGTCCCGGGTGATGGCGTCGAGCGCCGCGAAGGGCTCGTCCATCAGAAGGAGCCGGCTGTCCTGGGCGAGCGCGCGGGCCATCGCGACGCGCTGGCGCATGCCCCCGGACAGCTCGTGCACCCGCTTGCCGAACGCCCCGTTCAGCCGCACCAGTCCGAGCAGTTCCTCGGCGCGGGTGCGCCGGTCGGCCTTGGCCACGCCGCGCAGCCGCAGGGCCAGTTCGATGTTCTTGCCCGCGGTGAGCCACGGGAACAGCGCGTGCTCCTGGAACATCAGCGCGGGCCGGCCGCCCGGCGTCTCGATGGTCCCCACGGTCGGCCGGTCGAGGCCCGCCACCAGGTTGAGCAGCGTCGACTTGCCGCACCCGGAGGCCCCCAGGAGCGTGACGAACTCGCCCGGCGCGACATCGAGCGTGATGTCGTCCAGCACGAGCTGGGGCCCGGCGGGCCCGGCGAAGGACTTCGAGACGTGCCCGATCCGGGCGGCGTACTCGGTCTCCTCGCCCGTGCGGCCCGCGGCCTGGGCAACAGCGGTGATCATGTGGTCCTCACCTCCTGGCAAGCCTGTTCCCGGGGATCACCGGGAAGCCGGCCTGTGATGCGGTTGTTCGACGCCGAGACCGGCGTCGGCGACCCGGGGCCTGCCCAGGGCCTTGAGGACCTTGTTGAGCGGGGCGAGGTCGTAGATGCCGTTCAGGTCGAGCTTCCTGAACAGGTGGGCCTTCACCGCATGGTCGGCCTGCGCCCGGAGGGTGGCGGCCAGCGGGTCGTCGGTCGTCTCGATCGACTTCCAGGCCGGGTCGAGGACGTTCGCGGGCAGTTCCTTGCCCGTGAGTGCCTTCAGCGCGGCGTTCACGGAGGTCTTCGCCCTGTCCGGGTCGGCCTTGATCCACTCGTTGGTCTTCACCGAGCCGCGCAGGACCGCCTCGACGACGTCCGGGTGGTCCTTGAGGAACGTCTGCGACACGACGATGTGGGTGACCACGAACTTCCGGTCCGGCCACAGGTCGGACTCGTCGAGGAGGACCTTCGCGCCGTCGGAGACCAGCCTGGACGCGGTCGGCTCCGGCACCCAGGCGCCGTCGACGGAGCCGGACGCGTAGGCTTCCGGGGTGATCGAGTTGTCGGTGCGGGCGACGTCGACGTCGCCCTTGCCGCTCTGGGCGTCGGCCTTCCAGCCCTTCTCGTCGATCCAGTCGAGGAAGGCCACGTCCTGGGTGTTGCCCAGCTGCGGGGTCGCGATGTTCTTGCCCTTGAGGTCGTCCACGGACGTGATCCGGTCCGGGTTGACGACCAGCTTGACGCCGCCGGAGGCCGAACCGCCGATGATGCGCAGGCTCTTGCCGCCCGACCTGGTGAAGCCGTTGACGGCGGGCGAGGGGCCGATCCAGCCGATGTCGATGGAGCCCGCGTTGAGCGCCTCGATCTCGGAGGGTCCGGCGTTGAAGGTGGCGGTCCGCACCGTGGTGCCGCCGAGCTCCTTCTGGAACAGGCCCTCCTGGACGCCGACCAGCGGGGTGGCGTGCGTCAGGTTCGGGAAGTAGCCGATCCGCACGGTGTCGGCGGAGAGCTTCCGGGCGCCGGCGGCGACCGGCACGGCCTTGACCGCCGTGTCGTCCATCTTGGCTTGCGAGCCGTAGCCGCAGGCGGCGAGCGCGCCGGACAACAGGGGCAGGGCGGCGGCAGCGGCGACACCGCGGCGCAGGGTGGTGCGGGGCTTGCGGCCGGCAGGCACGGGAGGATGTCCTCTCGGAGGCCCGGTGCTCGCGTCCGTCGGAGACTGGGCTCCGGGACGCGGCCGGGACGACGGCAGGTCTTCGGCGGTGCGGATGGACCCGGTGGCGCGTCCGTTCGGTCCGGTGGTGCGGGCGGGGCCGGCGGGCGCGCGAGCGGTGCGCGTACGTCATCGCGCGCAGCGCGCCGCTCCGCCCCGTCCGCTGCCGAGGGGGCCGTCCTCCTTCGGGAAGGCCGCCTGCACGCCGACGGCCCTCAGAAGTCCCACCCCTCCTCGTCCATCGCGACCGCGGCCTCGGCGGCGGTGAAGGAGTCGCCCGCCATGCAGGCCGCGAGCGTGGTGCCGTCCGCCGGGTCGATCAGGAGGAACGAACCGGTGCGGCGCGAGACGGCGTAGGGGTCGAGCGCGAGCGGCTCGGCGGTGCGCACCTTGATCCGGCCGATGTCGTTGGCGACCAGCTGCCCGGGGTCCGGGTGCTCGGAGAGGTCGTCCAGGGTGAGCCGGGACGGGATCTCCTGGACGATCGCCTTGACGGTGCGGGTGGTGTGCTTGAGCAGCACCCGCTGACCGATCGCCAGGGGTCGGTCGGCGACGTGGCAGACGGTCGCCTCGACGTCCTGCGTGGTGGCGGGCGCGTCACCGGTCGGCACGATCAGATCGCCGCGGGAGACGTCGATGTCGTCCTCCAGGAGGAGGGTGACCGACTGCGGCGTCCAGGCCATGTCCACGGACTGGCCGAGCAGGTCGATACCGGAGACCTTGGACGTACGGCCCGAAGGCAGTACGGTCACCGGCTCGCCGACCCGGAGGGTGCCGGCCGCGATCTGGCCGGCGAAGCCCCGGTAGTCGGGGTGATCGGCGGTCTGCGGGCGGATCACGTACTGCACGGGAAGGCGCGCGTGGCAGTCGGTCACGTCCTGGCTGACCGGGACCGTCTCCAGGTGCTCCAGAACGGTCGGGCCGCCGTACCAGTCCATATGGGCGGACGGCTCCACCACGTTGTCGCCGGCCAGGGCCGAGATCGGGATGGCGGTGATCTCGGGCACGCCCAGCTCGCTCGCGTACGCCGTGAATTCCTCGACGATCGCGGCGAAGACCGTCTCCCGGTAGGCCACCAGGTCCATCTTGTTGACGGCGAGCACCACGTGCGGGACGCGGAGCAGGGCGGCGACCGCCGCGTGCCTGCGGGTCTGCTCGATGACGCCGTTGCGGGCGTCGACCAGGACCACGGCGAGGTCGGCGGTGGAGGCGCCGGTCACCATGTTGCGGGTGTACTGCACGTGTCCGGGGGCGTCGGCCAGGATGAACCGGCGCCGGGCGGTGGCGAAGTAGCGGTAGGCCACGTCGATGGTGATGCCCTGCTCGCGCTCGGCCCGCAGGCCGTCGGTGAGCAGCGCCAGGTCGGGCCTGTCCTGGCCCCGCCTGCGCGAAGCCTCCTCGATGGCCGACGCCTGGTCGGCGAGAACGGACTTGGTGTCGTACAGCAGCCGTCCGACCAAGGTGGACTTGCCGTCGTCGACCGAGCCGCAGGTGGCCAGCCGCAGCAGGCCGCCCGGAAGCCGGTCGGGCGCATCGCTCGGAACGACCTTGTCCGTGACGCCCGTTGTCATATCTAGAAGTACCCTTCTCGCTTGCGGTCCTCCATGGCGGCCTCGGACAGCCGGTCGTCGGCCCTGCTCGCACCGCGCTCGGTGACCCGGCTCGCCGCGATCTCCGCGATCACGGCGCCCACCGTCGAGGCCGAGGAGTCGACCGCGCCGGTGCAGGACATGTCGCCGACCGTCCGGTAGCGGATCTGGCGCTCGCACAGGGACTCACCGTCCCGGGGGCCGCCCCACGCGCCGGACGCCAACCACATGCCGTCGCGCCGGAACACCCGGCGCCGGTGCGCGAAGTAGATCTCCGGCAGTTCGATGTCTTCCCGCTCGATGTACTGCCAGACGTCCAGCTCGGTCCAGTTGGACAGGGGGAAGACCCGGACGTGCTCGCCCGGCTGGTGGTGGCCGTTGTACAGCTGCCACAGCTCGGGCCGCTGCCGGCGCGGGTCCCAGCCGCCGAACTCGTCCCGCAGGCTGAACACCCGCTCCTTGGCACGCGCCTTCTCCTCGTCCCGCCTTCCGCCGCCGAACACCGCGCCGAAGCGGCCGGCACGGACCGCGTCGAGCAGGGGCACGGTCTGCAGCGGATTGCGGGTGCCGTCGGGGCGCTCGCGGAGCCTTCCGTCGTCGATGTACGACTGCACGGACGCCACATCGAGGTGGAGGCCGTGCCGCTCCACGACGCGGTCGCGGTAGGCGATCACCTCGGGGAAGTTGTGGCCGGTGTCCACGTGCAGCAGCGAGAACGGCAGCGGCGCGGGGGCGAACGCCTTGAGCGCCACGTGCAGCATGACGATCGAGTCCTTGCCGCCGGAGAACAGCAGCGTCGACCGGTCGAACTCCCCCGCCACCTCGCGGAAGACATGGGCCGCCTCGGCTTCCAGCGCTTCGAGGTGAGTCATCCGGGGCGGCACCGGAGTGTGCCGCGGGCCGGTGAGCACGGCCGGGGTCACCACGGTCATGACAGACCTCGCTCGGTGAGCACCGCGTGCACCTGCTGGACCGACTCCTCGACGGTCCGGTCCTGCGTGTGGATACGGAGGTCGGGGGCGACCGGCGCCTCGTAGGGGTCGTCCGCGCCGGTGAGGCCGCTGATCTCGCCCGCGGCCTGCTGGGCGTAGAGGCTCTTCACGTCCCGGTCCGCGCAGATCTCCACCGGAGTCGCCACGTGCACCTCAAGATAGGGGACGCCCTGTGCGGCGTGCTGGTCCCGCACGGCCTCCCGTGACATCGCGTAGGGAGCGATGACCGGCACCAGCACGGTGACACCGTGCGCGGCGAGCAGCCCGGACACGTAGCCGATCCGGCGCACGTTGGTGTCCCGGTCCTCCTTCGAGAAGCCCAGGTCCGCCGAGAGCGCCGCACGGATCTCGTCACCGTCGAGCACCTGCACCCGGTGCCCCTCGGCCCGCAGCCGCTCGGCGAGGCCCACCGCGATCGTGGTCTTGCCCGCACTCGGCAGCCCGGTCAGCCAGACCGTGCCGCCCTGCCACACGGCTGGTTTGCCCTTCGGTTCGGTCATGCGCGGATCTCCGTTTCGCGTGTGCTGGGGACCGGCTCCTCGGCAGGGGCGACACGCACGGTCGTGCCGGCTCCTGCGAGTGCCTGGCTGACGGGGGCGGGGGTGCGTCCGTCCGCGATGCGTACGGTGCCGACTCCGCCGGTGAGTGCCTCACGTGCGGCGATGAGCTTGAGCGCCATGCCGCCGGTGGCGGAGCGGTCGGGC
Source organism: Streptomyces sp. NPDC086077 (assembly GCF_040686175.1). Classification (NCBI taxonomy): domain Bacteria; kingdom Bacillati; phylum Actinomycetota; class Actinomycetes; order Kitasatosporales; family Streptomycetaceae; genus Streptomyces; species Streptomyces sp. NPDC086077. The sequence goes on from NZ_JBFBJT010000138.1 coordinate 13,889, forward strand.
GGGCCGGTCGGGGATATGCGATGGGTGCTCTGCACGCTGGTGGGGTCGTCGGGGTCGGCGAGTACGCCGGGTGCCCCGGTGAGCAGCAGCAGCTGGTCGGCGCCGAGTGCGACGGCGAGCGCCGCCGCGGCGCGGTCGGCGTCGACGTTGACCGGGTGGTCGTGCTCGTCGATGGCGGGCGGCGAGACCACCGGGACGTAGCCGAGGCGCAGCAGCGCTTCGGGCAGCTCGGTGCGGACCGTGGTGATCCGGCCGCTGTGGTTGTCGCGGATCAGCACGGTACGGCCGTCGACGACGGAGCGGATGACGGACTTGCGGCGGGCGCGGAGCATGCCGCCGTCCATGCCGGTGAGTCCGACCGCGGGCACGTCGTGGCGGGCGAGTTCCGCGACCAGTCTGGGTTTGACCGCGCCGGTCAGTGCGAGGACGACCACGTCGAGCGTGGCCGGGTCGGTGTAGCGCGTGGAGACGTTGTCCGGGGCGACGAGGGTCCGCTGCGGGACGCCGAGTTCCCTGGCGAGCCGCCTGATCTCTCCGGAGCCTCCGTGGACCAGGACGATGGAGTGCCCCTCATGGACGAGTCGGGCGATGTCGGCACAGATGCCCCCGGCGTCGACGGCCGGATTGCCGCCGCATTTGACGACGGTGAGTGGTGTGGTGGTCACGGTCTCTCCGGTGGGCGAGGGCTAGAGGGGATGGAGGCCTGGGAAGGTGAGGCCGAAGGTCTCGGGCCAGCCCATGCGGATGTTGAGACACTGGACGGCGTTGCCCGCACCGCCCTTGACCAGGTTGTCGAGGGCGCCGATGGTGGTCAGGCGTCCGGTGTCCTCGTCGAGGGCGTAACCGACGTCGCAGTAGTTGGATCCCAGAAGGATCTTCGGGTCGGGGTAGCGGAAGATGCCGCGCTGGTGGGCGACGACACGTACGAAGGGTTCCTCGGCGTACTGCTCGCGAAAGGCCCGCCGGAGATCGGATTTGCCGACGCCGGGGCGCAAGGTGGTGTGAGCGATCGTCTGGACCCCGCGGACGGCTTCTACGCCGGTGGCCGTCATCGCCGCGGAGATTCCCAGGTGTTGGGAGATCTCCGCCTCGTGGCGGTGGCTGTTGGGGGCGAACACGCGCATCGCGCCGCTGCGTTCGGCGTGCAGGTTCGCCGGACCGGCGGTGGAACCGGAGCCGCTTGAGCCGGTGCGGGCGTCGAGCTGGACGCCCGCCTCCGTGTCGATCAGTTCGTGCGCGACGAGCGGGTGGAGGGCGAGGACGCCAGCCGTGGCCATGCAGCCGGGCACGCTGATCAGGTCCGCGCCGCGCAGTCGCTCGCGGTGCAGTTCGGGCAGGCCGGGCACGAAGGCGTCCAGCAGATGCGGGGCCTGGTGCTCACTGCCGTAGTAGCGCGCGAAGACCTTCGTGTCGTTGAGGCGGAAGTCACCGGTCAGGTCGATGACGAGTTTGGCCCGCTGGGTCCAGTACTCGATCTGGGTCATCACGGCCCTGTGCGGCAGGGCCAGGAAGACCGCATCGCACTCGGCGACCTCGTCGGCGGAGCAGAACAGCAGATCGGTGGAGGCCCGCAGATTCGGGTGCACCCCGTCGACCCGCTTGCCGGGGAAACGCGAGGAGACCGCGCCCACCACCTCGACCTCGGGGTGACCGATCAGCAGCCGCAACAATTCCCCGCCGATATAGCCGGCCGCGCCGGCCACCACCACCCGCATCACGCCTCCACTCCGATCACCACAGGACCTCCGTAGCGAAAGTGCTCGACCAACCGGACGGCACATCCAAGCCACCACATGGAAACGCAACCTACGAACCCACCCGCATTCCACGCGTCCGCGACAGGCTCATCCACCACGACGATCCGGCTTACGCGAGGGTCGACCGGGTACGCGCGACGATTACTCCCGGGCGGCCCCGCGTTCACGAACTGTGGTGAGGCCGCCTCCCAGGCTCACCCCTACACGACGGATTCGGCCTGCGTAGTCGTCTCGCTTATTCGGTCCGGCCTCCGCGCATGCCAGCATTGTTTTCCGCGCGTCATCAGAATTTCCTTTTCGAAAGCCTCCGGAGGCCCGTGACATGAAATCCGTGCTCGTCCTCTCCTGGATAGCCATCGGCAACGTGCCCGCCGCGGTCGCGGAGCTCCGGGCTCGCGATCTGCGACCGGTGCTGGTCTCCAACCTGCCGGACGATCCCCATGCCGGCCTCTGCGACGACCACATCGTGTTCGACTGGGACAGCGAGGAGCTGTCGGCCCTCACGGCCCGGATCGGCGAGCGGGGCATCGAGCCGATCGCCGTCGTCAGCATGGTCGAGAAGCTGATCGAGTGGAGCATCGCGCTCACCACGCATTACAACCTTCCCGGTGGCGGTGCCAGCCGTGCCGTGCTGGCGAGCAAGACCCTGGTCCGGGAGCACATGCGTGCCCTGGGCCTGTCCGACATCAAGTTCTCCGGCGACCCGAGGTCGGTGGACTTCTTCCCAGCCATCGTCAAGCCCGCGCGGGAGTCGGCGGCCTCGTACATGGTCCAGCGGGTGGACGACCGGGACGAGCTGCTGGCCTACCTGAAGCACCTGGAGGAGTCCGGGGCGGGCGGCGTGGAACTGATCGCCGAGGAGTTCGTGCCCGGCACCGAGTTCTCCGTGGACGGTCCCGTGCTGAACGGCCGCTTCCACCCGCTCCTCGCGATCGAGAAGGCCGACCACAACGACGCCAAGCACCATGACGCGGGCCTCTCGTTCCACCCGCCCCAGCAGAGTCACGTGCGGGAGGGCGTGCGCGCCCTGTGCGAGGCGATCAACACGCTGTGCGCCGACCGGGGCCTCGACCAGATCTGGCTGCACTTCGAGGGCCGGAGCTCGCAGGACGGCCGGACCGAGCTCGTTGAGATCAACCCCCGGGCCGGCGGCTTTCACACGGGGATCCCCGCGTCCATCCAGGCCCTCTACGGCATCGACGTGATCGCGGCGGTCGTCTCCATGGCGCTGGGCGAGTACGCGCCGCAGGAGCTGGGACCGATGCGCGAGCAGCCGATGTTCGGCAACGTGGAGCTGGAGGCCGAGGAGATCGGCACGGTCGAGGCCGTCACCACCGAGGCGGACCTGCTCGCCCTGCCCGGCATCATCAGCGTGCGCCTGTCCGACGGTTACCGGGTGACCCAGCTGAACAAGGAGAACTTCTTCCTCTCGCTCACCCTCACCGCGGACTCCGTGGAGGAGCTGCGGGAGCATGCGACGAAGGCCCTCGACACCTTCGAGTACCGCGTCAGGCCGTAACCGGCCCGCTCGACCGTACGGGAAGCCTGGTCCTCCACCCGCAAAGGTGGCGGACCAGGCTTCTTTCCGCGCCGGCCGGCTCGGCCGGTGTCCGCGGACGAAAGGTCAGCCGGCGCCGAGCAGGGTGGACGCGGTCAGGTGCTGCCGCATCAGCCCGACCACCGCGGCCTGCTGGGCCGACAGGTAGAAGTGGCCGCCGGAGAACACCTGGAGAGCGAAGGACCGCGCGGTGTGGTCCGCCCAGGCGGCGGCCTCGTCGAGGTCGACGCGGGGATCACGATCGCCGACCAGCGCCACGACCGGGCAGCGCAACGGCGGCCGCGGTCGGTAGCGGTAGGTCTCCACCGCCTCGTAGTCGCTGCGGATCGCCGGAAGGATCATACGCAGCACGTCCGGATCGCTCAGCAGTTCGGCGTCGGTCCCGTCCAGTGCCGCGAGCTCGGCCACCAGCTGCTCGTCGGTGAAGCCGTGCACGTTCCGCGGGGGGCACTGGTGGGAGGGGGCCCGCCGCCCGGAGGCGAAGAGCGTCGCGACCGTGGTGCCCGCGTCCTCAAGGCGGCCGGCGACCTCGAAGGCCAGCATGGCGCCCATACTGTGCCCGAACAGGGCCAGCGGCCGGTCGTCCGCCCCTTCCGCCACGGCCTCGGTGATCCGGTCGGCCAGGGTGTGCAGCTCGGTGATGCCGGGCTCGTCGTGGCGCTCCTGGCGGCCGGGGTACTGGACGCACACCACCTCGGCACTGCCCGAGAGCGCCCGCGAGAACGGGAAGTAGAAGCTCGCGGAGCCGCCCGCGTGGGGCAGGCACAGGAGCTGGACGGGGGCGTCCGGGCAGGGGTGGAAGCGGCGCAGCCACCGCTGCGTCGTGTTCGGGCTCATGGATCCCCCTGGCCTTTCGATTGCGGTCCTCCCGCGCGGTCGATGGTGGCTCGGACCAGCGGGAAGAGAAGGAATGTGTCGCGCCTGCCGAACCGGCCGTCCGCGTCGAGGCGGAAGAAGTCCGCGCGGCGCGGACTGCTCTGCCGGTCGTCGTGGAGCACCCCGTTGAACGCGCCGTGCGCGGCGACGCGGTCACCGGATTCGAGGCGTTCGTCGTACGTACGGACCTTCCGCGGCCGCGCGGAGACGGACTCCGGCGCGGCCGGGGCCGCGGTCCGTGTCCGCATGCGTGTCCTTCCCTCAGGCGCAGTCCGCGGTCTCGCCGAGTGCGGTGTGCAGCTCGGCCAGAAGCTCCTCCGCCAGGGCGGCGGGAATCCCGTCCGCACGCCACAGCATGACGAGGTCCCAGGAGCCGTCCGGAGCCGGGATGGCCTCCAGCATCAGCTCGATGTCGGTGCTGGGCGGACGCACCCGCACCGGCTCGAGTGCCACGTGACCGCCGAGGCTGCCGTGCGGGGGCAGCCCCTGAAGGACGACCCAGGTCTGGAAGAAGGGGTGACGGTCCCGGGGCGGCGCGAGGACGCGGACGAGCTCGTCGAACGGGGTGTGTACGTGCTGGAGGTGCGACACCACTTGGGCGGTCGCCTGGCCCAAGAGGTCCTCGGCGCTGCCGTCGTGCGTGGGCGAGAGCACCACGGCGAACGGGTTGACGAAGTAGCCGACCACCGGCTCCAGGGCCGGGTCGAAGCGGCCCGTGGTCACCGAGCCCACCGCGAGCTCACCGGCGTCGAAGGTGCGGGCCAGGGCGCGAGTGGCGCCGGCGAGCAACGCCGCCAGGGCAGGGCCGCCGCGGCGGGCGGCGGCCTGCTCAAGCCGCCGCACGGTCTGCGCGTCGACCTTCAGGACCCGTTCGAGCCGGGCCACCGGGCCGGCGCCTGCCCGCGCGGGAGCGGGCAGGAACGGTGCCGGGACCGCTGCCAGCGCCTCCTTCCAGAAGGGCAGATCGCGGCCGGCCCAGTCCGCGAGGCGGGTCGCTTCCCAGGTACTGAACTCCCCGTACGACAGCGCCGGTGCCGCCTCGTACGTCCGGCCCTCCGACCGCGCCGCGTACGCGCGCGCCAGCTCGTCGACGAGCACCGACTCCGACCATCCGTCGAAGGCGATGTGGTGCACGTGGAGGCAGAGCAGGTGCCGGTCCTCGGCCAGGCGGCACAGCCGGGCCCGCAGCGGGACCTCGTCCTCCAGCGAGAACGGCCTCGTCCACCAGTCGGCCGTCACCGCTTCGGCCAGCTCCCGCATCCCCTCGGCACCGGGAGGTGTGACATGTTCCAGCACGGGGGCCGCGTCCGCGGGTGCGAGCACCTGCTGCTGGGGGGCCTCGTCGAGCCACGGGTAGATGGTGCGCAGCGCCGGATGGGCCACGACGACGTCGTTCAGGGCCGCCTGAAGCAGGTCACGCCGGAGCGGTCCGGTGAGTGCGTAGGCCAGCACGATCATGTTGTCCGCCGATCCCGGGGCGCTCATCTCCGCGAGCCAGAAGCGCTGTTGGGCGCGGGAGAGCGGGACGGGGGCCGTGCGGTCGGGGCCGGGGGCGGGCAGCTGCTCGCCGGGGGCCGCCTGCGCGCAGTGGGCGGCGATGGCGCGCGCCGTACGCAGCCGGTAGACGTCGGAGGCGGTCAGGCGGGCGCCCAGCCGGGCGCCGACCCGGGCCGCCAGCCGGATCACGTCGAGCGAGTTCGCCCCGGCCATGACGAGGTCGTCGTCCTCGGCCAGGTGCGCCAGGCCGAGCAGCGCACGGATGTCGTCCAGGACCGGGCTGCCCTGGGCCGGCTGCTGCGCCGCAGCGCCGGCCCCCGCCGGGCGCGCCGCGCGCACCGGCCCCAACCCCCCTCAGTTCGCCGATACCCAATGGTGAAAGGCGGTCAATCGACCACAAAAAA
>NZ_JBFBJT010000139.1:0-19589 GCF_040686175.1 Streptomyces sp. NPDC086077
TGACCAAGTCGGACCTGGCCCCGCCCGGCAAGCTCCTGGAGCTGTACGGCGACCTCGACATCCCGTACGTCGTCACCAGCCGCGAGGAGCTGGAGAGCGGCGACGCCGCGGAGCGGGTGTTCGCGCAGCTGGACGGCAGGGTCACGGCGTTCGTCGGGCACTCCGGCGTCGGCAAGACGACCCTGGTCAACGCACTGGTGCCGGAGGAGCGGCGGCGGTCGACCGGGCATGTCAACGCGGTGACCGGCCGCGGCCGGCACACCACCACGTCGGCGCTCGCCCTGCCGCTGAACGGCACGGACGGCTGGGTGATCGACACTCCGGGCGTACGGTCGTTCGGGCTCGCGCACGTCGACCCGTCCCGGGTCATCCACGCCTTCCCCGACCTGGAGCCGGGCACGGAGGGCTGTCCGCGCGCGTGCGGCCACGACGAGCCGGACTGCGCGCTGGACCAATGGGTGGCCGACGGGCACGCCGACCCGGCCCGGCTCTACTCGCTGCGGCGGCTGCTGGCGACGCGGGAGCAGCCGGAAGCGGACTGACCGTTCCCGTTGTTTCTCTTCACGCGGGGTTTGTCGGCCTACGGCTCCGGTAAGGGCATAATCGCAAAAGCCGGATGCCAACCCAGAAAAACGCCTACAAGCGGTCACATTACGTGGAGAAACGGGGAGGACAGCACATGGCGTGGCTGCTGGTCATCGTGGCCGGGTTGCTCGAGACCGGCTTCGCGGTCTGCCTGAAGCTGTCGCACGGCTTCACCAGACTCTGGCCGACCATCGCGTTCGCCGTCTTCGCGCTCGGCAGCTTCGGTCTGCTGACGCTCGCGCTGCGCAAACTCGACGTGGGTCCCGCCTACGCGGTGTGGACCGGCATCGGCGCGGCGGGGACGGCCATCTACGGCATGATCTTCCTGGGCGATCTCGTCTCCACGCTGAAGATCGTCTCGATCAGCCTGGTCATCATCGGCGTCATCGGTCTCCAGCTGTCCGGCTCGGCGCACTGAGGTGCACTGCGGTGCGCTGAGGTGCACTGAGGTGCGCTGACGAGCGGGGGCTCACACCGGCTGGCGATGAAGTGCGCCGCGCACCAGGTCCACGACGCCGCCCTCGCCGGGCGGCGCGGCCACGCAGGAGAGCGCGAGTCGCACGACCAGCTCACAGGAGCGGGCCAGGTCGACGCCGTCCGCCTGGGGCACGCCGGGTCCGCGCAGCACCGTCACGGCGCGGTCGCGGACCAGCGCCACGAAGTCGCCGGGCGAGGGCAGGGGCCCGTCCGCCCGCCGTTGCGCCGGGACCGCGGAGGAGGACGGCACCGCCGACAGCGTGGGCGAGGGCAGCCGCTCGCTCCAGCAGCCGGTGAGCAGGGCGCGGACGAGCGCGTTGTCGCGGGCGGCCGAGGTGGTCCACTCGGCGGCCGCCGTCAAACGGTCGCGGGCGTCGCCGTGCGTGACGAGGGCCCGTTCGACGCCGGCGAGATAGCCGTCGGCCTCCCGCCGCACCAGGGCTCTGGCCAGCCCCTCCTTGCTGCCGAACTCGTTGTACAACGTCTGCCGGGACACCCCGGCCGCCGCTGCCACGTCCACCATCCGCACCGCGGCCCACGGCCGCCGCGCGAGCGCCGTGTAGGCGGCGTCCAGCAGAGATTCCCGGGCAGCAGGCATCGGCGCCTCCCTGGGGGGACGGACTCTGCGCCCAGATTTGACGCGTACGCGAGCACTGTCAAGGGTTCGCGCAGGTCGTCGGGGTGGGGAGCCGAACGGGCCACGTCCGCCGGCGTGCGCGGCGCGCGGACATGCCCTGGTGGAGACCTCGCGCCGGAGTGCGCGCCCCCGCCGAGCGCCCCGCCGAATGCCGCAACTCGCCACCGTGGCCCCCTGTAGCTCCGTACGGACCATGACAGATACGGTTCCTCACATGCCCGACTATCTCGACGACCTGCGTCTGACCCACGTCCTCGCGGACGCCGCCGACGCCGCGACGATGGACCGCTTCAAGGCCCTCGACCTCAAGGTCGAAACCAAGCCCGACATGACGCCGGTCTCCGAGGCCGACCGGGCCGCCGAGGAGCTCATCCGGGGCCACCTCCACCGGGCCCGTCCACGGGACGCGATCCTCGGCGAGGAGTACGGCGTCGAGGGCACGGGCCCCCGCCGCTGGGTCATCGATCCCATCGACGGCACCAAGAACTACGTGCGCGGGGTCCCCGTCTGGGCGACCCTGATCTCCCTGATGGAGGCCGCGGAGGGCGGCTACCAGCCCGTCGTCGGTCTTGTCTCCGCGCCCGCCCTGGGCCGCCGGTGGTGGGCCGCGAAGGGCAACGGCGCCTTCAGCGGCCGCAGCCTCACCTCCGCGAGCCGGCTCCAGGTCTCGCGCGTCTCCAAGCTCTCGGACGCCTCCTTCGCGTACTCCTCCCTCTCCGGGTGGGAGGAGCAGGGCCGCCTCGGCGGCTTCCTTGACCTCGGCCGCGAGGTGTGGCGCACGCGCGCGTACGGCGACTTCTGGCCGTACATGATGGTCGCGGAGGGGTCCGTCGACATGTGCGCGGAGCCGGAACTGTCCCTGTGGGACATGGCGGCCAACGCGATCATCGTCACCGAGGCGGGCGGCACCTTCACCGGCCTGGACGGCCGCCCCGGCCCGCACAGCGGCAACGCGGCCGCGTCCAACGGCGTGCTGCACGACGAACTACTGGGCTACCTCAACCAGCGGTACTGAACGCCTACTTGTTGACCGGTGCTTTACCTGCCACCCTGAAGGTCCCCCCACTTGTGAATTTGTGAACGATGAACAAAGGGGCGGGGACACTCCAGGAGGTGGCTCCATCCATGCTCGTACGTGACGCCATGAGCACAGTCGTCCTCACCATCGGCCCCACCCACACCTTGCGCCAGGCCGCCGCGCTGATGTCCGCCCGCAGAGTCGGTGCGGCCGTCGTCCACGACCCCGACGCCGGCGGCATCGGCATCCTCACCGAGCGCGACATCCTGAACTCCCTAGGCCTCGGCCAGAACCCCGACACCGAACAGGCCCACGACCACACCACCACCGACGTGGTGTTCGCGGCCCCCTCGTGGACCGTGGAGGAGGCGGCCCGCGCCATGGCGCACGGCGGCTTCCGGCACCTCATCGTCCTGGACGGCGGCGAACCCACCGGCATCGTCTCGGTCCGCGACATCATCCGCTGCTGGGCACCGGTACGGCAGCAGGTGCCCGCCTGAGCCCCAGAAGCACAAACCTACGGGCGCGCGAACGGGCCGGATCTCCCCCATGGGGGATCCGGCCCGTTCTTCTCGGCAAGCGGTCCAGTGCTGGTTGTGTCAGCCGCGCAGGGCCTGCACCGCGGCCTCCAGCCGCTTGCCGAAGTCGGCGTCCGCCTGGCGGAAGTTGTCGATGGCGCGCGCGGCGATGTCGTCGCGCGAGACGCCCGAGATGGCGCCGGCCAGGTTGCCGATCAGACGCTCCTGCTCGTCCGCCGACATCAGCCGGTAGAGGTTGCCCGCCTGGACGAAGTCGTCGTCCTCGGCGTGCACCGGGGTCGGGTGGTTGCCGGTGCCGCCGGTGAAGCCGTCGAACGGCTGCCACAGCGCACGCCCGGTCTGGGCCGGACCCCCGAAGCTGTTCGGCTCGTAGTTCTTCGCACCGCCGTGGCGGCCGTCGTACAGGGAGCCGTCGCGGGAGTTGGTGCGCGCCTCGGTGGCGTGCGGGCGGTTCACCGGCAGGTGGTCGGCGTTGATGCCGACGCGGTAACGGTGCGCGTCGCCGTACGCGAAGAGGCGGCCCTGGAGCATCTTGTCCGGGGAGGGGCCGATGCCCGGCACGAAGTGGGCGGGGCTGAAGATCGACTGCTCGACCTCGGCGAAGACGTTCTGCGGGTTGCGGTTGAGCTCCAGCTTGCCGATCTCGACGACCGGGTAGTCCGCGTGCGGCCACACCTTGGTCAGGTCGAACGGGTTGAAGCGGTACGTCGCCGCGTCGGCCGCCGGCATGATCTGCACGCCCACGGTCCAGGACGGGTACTCGCCCCGCTCGATGGACTCGCGCAGGTCGCGCTGGTGGGAGTCGGGGTCCTTGCCCGCGAGGACCTCGGCCTCCTCGGCGGTGAGGTTCTTGATCCCCTGGTCGGTCTTGAAGTGGTACTTGACCCAGAAGACCTCGCCGGCCTCGTTGTTCCACTGGAACGTGTGCGAGCCGAAGCCGTCCATGTGACGGTACGAGGCGGGGATGCCGCGGTCGCCGAACAGCCAGGTCACCTGGTGCGTGGACTCGGGAGACAGGCTCCAGAAGTCCCAGACGTTGTCCGCCTCCTGCGAGCCGGTGTACGGGTCGCGCTTCTGGGTGTGGATGAAGTCCGGGAACTTGATGGCGTCCCGGACGAAGAAGACCGGGGTGTTGTTGCCGACGAGGTCGTAGTTGCCCTCCTCGGTGTAGAACTTCAGCGAGAAGCCGCGCGGGTCCCGGACGGCGTCCGCGGCGCCCAGGTTCCCGGCCACCGTCGAGAAGCGCAGGAAGACCTCGGTCTGCTTGCCGACTTGGGAGAGGAACTTGGCCCGCGTGTACGGGGTCACGTCGGCGGTCACCGTGAACGTGCCGTAGGCACCGGCGCCACGGGCGTGCACGACACGCTCCGGGATGCGCTCACGGTTGAAGTGGGCCAGCTTCTCCAGCAGCAGCTGGTCCTGGACGAGGACCGGGCCGCCCGCGCCCGCGGTCTCGCTGTTCTGGTTGTCGGCCACCGGAGCACCGGCCTCCGTCGTGAGCGGTCCCTGGGTCACGTGCGCCTCCTGCGTCATCCTTGCGTCTTCCTGCCCGTGGCCGATTTCCTGTCCTTCGACCAGAGCCGAACTCGATCCTACAATGGACTTTGTCTAAGTCAAGTACCGCTCCAAAGTCACACCTGTTCGGAATTTATTCCCCGTGCTGGTAAAGTGGTTGTCATGAGTGACCTTCTGGAACGGCTGCGTGGACGCGGATGGCGGATGACCGCGCAGCGGCGCGTCGTGGCCGAGGTCCTCGACGGCGAACACGTCCATCTGACGGCCGACGAGGTGCACGCCAGGGCTGTCACCAAGCTGCCCGAGATCTCCCGGGCGACCGTCTACAACACGCTGGGCGAGCTGGTCTCCCTCGGTGAGGTGCTCGAGGTCAGCACGGACAAACGCGCCAAACGCTACGACCCGAACGCGCGCCAGCCGCATCACCACCTGGTCTGCGCCCAGTGCGGCGCGATCCGTGACGTCCACCCCACGGGCAACCCGCTGGCCGACCTCCCCGACTCGGAGCGCTTCGGCTTCACGGTCTCGGACGTCGAGGTCACGTACCGCGGAGTGTGCCCGAACTGCGCGGCGGCGTAAGCCCGCAGCTGTTTCTCCGCCTGCTGAGCAGCCCCCGGCGCCGATCGGTCGCCGGGGGCTTCTCTTCTGTCTGGGCCCGTGCGGCCGCACAAACGCCAAGGGCCGGAGTCCAGTAAATGGACTCCGGCCCTTGGCCTTCAGTAGCGGGGACAGGATTTGAACCTGCGACCTCTGGGTTATGAGCCCAGCGAGCTACCGAGCTGCTCCACCCCGCGTCGATGAATGCAACGTTACGTCAAGGACGCGGGCAGAAGCAAATGACTTGAGCGGCGGCCCCTGAAGGGACCGTCGACGAGTCCGGCATCAAGCCGACAGTTCCTCCCGCAGCGCATCCCGCAACCGCGCCGCCCGCTCGGCGACCTCACCCGGGCCGAGCGACACCGCACGATCGGCCCACCGCTGCCCCTCCGCCAGCTCCCCGCGACGCGCGTAGACGAGGGCCAGCCGCAACGCCGCCCGCCCATGCCCCGCGTCGGCCGCCCGCGTCCACCAGACCGCCGCCTCCGGCTCGCTCCCCTCCCGAGCCAGCAGCAGCCCCAGATTGAACGCCCCGTTCCGCGACCCCGCCTCGGCCGCCTCCCGGTACCAACGGGCCGCCTCGACGACGTCGCCCCGTGCGGCCGCGAGCATCCCGACCCGCACCTGCGCCCGCCGATGCCCCTGGGTCGCCGCCCGCTCGTACCACTCCTCGCACTCGGACTTCTCGTGCGACGGCTCGCCCAGCTCGTGCGGCGACACCGGTGGCCGCCGGGCGTCGAGCACGGCCGCCAGCCGATACGCCGCCTCCGCGCTGCCACCCCCCGCCGCGCACCGCAGGTGCCGCTCCGCTTCGCGCTCGTCGCCGTCCCGCAGCCGTGCCATCCCGACCTGCAGGGCCGCCTCGACGTGCCCGGCGGCCGCCGCCCGCTCGTACCACCGCAGCGCGGCCGCGTCCTCGCCCCGCTTGGCGTGCAGGATCCCCAGGTTGAAGGCGGCGTCGACGCTCCCCACCTCGGCGGCCTTGGAGAACCAGGGCTCCGCCCCGCTCTCGTCGCCCCCCTGGAGCAGCAGGATCGCCAGCGCGTTCGCCGCCTCCCGGTGCCCGGCGTACGCCGCACGTCGGTACCACTGCTCGGCCTGCGCGATCCGCCGCTGCTCCGCGCAGAGCAGCCCGAGGTTGTACGCCCCGTTGACGTCGCCGGCGTCCAGGGCGGCCCGGTACCACCGCTCGGCGGTCTGGGTCTCGCCCCGCTCGGCGTGCAGCGCGCCCAGCGCGTTGGCCGCGTTGCCGTCGCCGTCCTGCGCGGCCCGCAGCCACCACACGGCGGCGCTCTCCTCGTCCCCGGCGTCCCGCAAGAGGAACCCGAGCGCGCAGGCGGCCCGGGGCTCCCCGTCCTTGGCGGACGTCAGATACCAGCGCCCGGCCTCCTTCAGCTCCCCGCGCTTCTCCAGGATCGCCCCGAGATGGAGCGCGGCCCGCCGATGGCCGCGCGCGGCGGCCTGCCGGTACCACTGCTCGGCCTCCGCCTCCGGAGAAACGCCCGTTGAGGCATCCCTGGGAACGCCCGAGGACGTCCCCGCAGAAGCGTGCGGAGCGGCACCCGAAGCGGCCGGAGCGGCCCCGGTGGCGGCCGGGCCGCCACCCTTGCCACCTGACCCGCGCGTGATCACGACACCGTTGTCAGCCCCGGCCCCGCCCTCGCGCACCCCTCGGCGATCAAGCGTGCGAGCCAGCCGGTACGCCGCCTCCCGGTGCCCCCGCTCGGCCGCGACCCGCATCCACTGCTCGGCGCCCCCGTCCCCTCGGTGCTCCAGCAGATCGGCCAGGGCGTACGCCCCGAGAACGTGCCCCTGCTCGGCGGACTGCCGCAGCCAGTACTCGGCGGCCGGCTCGTCGCCCCGCTCCCGGTGATACCGTCCGAGCGCGTGCGCGGCGGCCGCGCTGCCCGCGACGGCGGCGATCCGCCACCATCCGGCGGCCTCGTCGGCGTACCCCCGCTGATGCAGCAGAACGCCCAGGTTGTTCGCGGCGGCGCGGTCGCCCTCGGCTGTCGCGGCGCGCAGGTGGGGTTCGGCTCCGTCAAGATCGCCACGGCGCAGCAGCATGGCCCCGAGGACACTCATCGCCTCGACGTCACCGGCCTCGGCGGCGAGCCGCTGACGCGCCTCCTCGACCGCCTCGCCCGTTTCGTCCCGGGTTTCCTCCTGGCCGGCAGGCTGCACAAATCGCCCTGTCTCGAACAGAGTTGCCTTGTCCCCCATAACGTCCATCGTCGCACCACCTGCAACCTGGGTACACCTCGTATACCGCAGCCAGTGAGGTCACTTCAGCGTTTTGTCGACATGCCCACAGAGAGACAAGTCAAACACAGATCCCTCAACTCCCCACGGCGGCACGGCGATATCTCATGTCGGCACATGCGTTCGCACACCACGAAGGCCCGGATCCTTAGAGGATCCGGGCCTTCGCCTTGGCCGACGTCACGTCGACTTCAGTAGCGGGGACAGGATTTGAACCTGCGACCTCTGGGTTATGAGCCCAGCGAGCTACCGAGCTGCTCCACCCCGCGCCGTTGTTCTGCAACCGTATCACGGCGCGGGAGGAGCTTTTCGATCAGCCGCTCTGTGGACTGCCGCTCGGACTCGGACTGCTGGTGGCGCCGTCACGGCCACCGCCGCCACCACCGGTGCCGCCGGCCCGCGACTGCGCCTCCTCGGCCCGCCGCAGCGCCGCCTCCAGGTCCTTCTGGGCCCGGCCGTACGCCTCCCAGTCGCCGTTCTTGAGCGCCTCCTGGCCGGTCTCGAAGGCCTTCTGCGCGTCGTTGAGCGCCTCCTGGACCGTCGGGTTGTCGCTCGTCGGCGGCGGTGGCGTGGTAGTGCCGTCGCCGGTGCCCTCGTCCGGCGGCGGGGCCGAACCCTGCGCCCCGAACACCTTGTTGAGGGCCTCGTCGAGGGTGTCCTCGAACGCGGTGTTGCCGCCGTAGCTCACCAGCACCTTGCGCAGCAGCGGGTACTGGAGTCCGCCACCGCGGACGTACACCGGCTCCACGTACAGCAGACCGCCGTCCAGCGGCACGGTCAGCAGGTTGCCGTACTCCACCTCCGAGTCGCCGCCTCTCAGCAGCCGGATGGATTCGGCGATGTCCTGTTCGGAGTTGAACTGGCTCTGGACCTGCTTGGGTCCGTTGACCGTCGTACTCGTCGGCAGTTTCAGGATTCTGATCTTGCCGTAGTCGCTCTTGCCCGCCTCGGCGTCGACCGCCATGAACGCGCTGAGGTTGTCCCGGCCGTTGGGCGTGAACGTCGTCGTCAGCGAGAACGCCTGATCCGTCTGGTCGGGCATCCGCATGCTGAGGTAGTACGGCGGCACCGCGTCGCCCGACTTGTTGGTCGGCTCGTCCGGCACCTGCCACACCTCGCTGCCACTGAGGAAGGTGTCGGCGTCCTTCACGTGGTAGCGGGTCAGCAGCTCACGCTGGACCTTGAACAGGTCCTGCGGGTACCGGAGATGGTCCATCAGGTCGCCCGAGATCTCGCTCTTGGGCTCGACCGTGCCGGGGAACGCCTTCATCCAGGTCTTCAGGACCGGGTCCTGGGTGTCCCACTGGTAGAGCTTGACCTCACCGGTGTACGCGTCGACGGTCGCCTTCACCGAGTTGCGGATGTAGTTGACCTGGTTCTGCTGGGCCACCACCGCGCGCTGGTCGTTGGTCGCGGTCAGCGAGTCGGCCGTGGTGTCACCGAGGGTCGTACGCGAGGCGTACGGGTATCCGTTCGTGGTCGTGTAGGCGTCGACGATCCACTGGATCCGGTTGTTGACGACCGCCGGGTAGGCGTCGCCGTCGATGGTCAGCCAGGGGGCTACCGCCTCGACGCGCTGCTTCGGCGTGCGGTTGTACAGGATCCGCGAACCGTCGCCGATCGCGCCCGAGTAGAGGATCTGCGGCTCGTTGAGGGCGACGGCGTAGGCGGCCCGGTTTATCGGGTTCTCGAGGTTGACGCCGCTCTTGCCCTCGTAGCTGTAGGTCTTCTCACCGCTGTCGTCGGAGTAGTCGATCTCCTTCTGGGGACCGCCGACGATCGAGTAGGTGTTGGTCTTCTCGCCGTAGTAGATCCGCTGCTCGTACGAGCCGAGCTGGCCCTTGGACGGCAGGTCGGACTCGGTGAAGACCGGGCGGCCCTCGGAGTCCACGGAGGTGCCCTTCGCGGCGACCGCGCCGTAGCCGTGGGTGTAGCGGAAGTGGTTGTTGATCCAGTTCTTCTTGTCGATGCCCGCGTAGTTCAGCTCGCGCAGACCGATGACCGTGTCCTGCTCCTTGCCGTCCGCGCCGTAGCGGTCGACGTCCAGGTTTGTCGGGAAGGCGTAGTACTTCCGCATCTGCTGGAGCTGCTGGAAGGTCGGCGAGATGATGTTCGGGTCCATGATGCGGATGCTCGCCGTGGAGTCGACGTCGTCCCGCAGCTTGGTGGTGTCCTTGGTGTTGGACGTGCCCGAGTACTCCGTGACCTGCGTGCCGTCGATGCCGTACGCCTCACGCGTGGCCGCGAGATTCTTCTCGACGTACGGGGCTTCCTTGGCCTGCTCGTTCGGCTGGACCTGGAACTTCTGCACGATCGCCGGGTACAGCCCGCCGATCAGGATCGCCGACAGCACCATCAGGCCGAAGCCGATCAGCGGCAGCTGCCAGGTGCGCCGCCAGATCGTGGAGAAGAACAGCAGGGCGCAGATGACGGCGATGCAGAACAGGATCGTCTTGGCCGGCAGGTAGGCGTTGGCGTCGACGTACCGCAGGCCCGTCCAGTTGTCCGTCGCCTTGAAGTCACTGGACTTCACCGCCAGGCCGTACCGGTCGAGCCAGTAGGCGACCGCCTTCAGCGTGACGAAGATCCCGATGAGCACCGACAGGTGCCCGGTCGCGGCGGCCGTGGCGCGCGCGCCCGGGCTGGTGACGCGCAGCCCGCCGTACAGGTAGTGCGTGAGCGCGGCGGCGATCAGGGAAAGGATCGCGGCGGCAAATCCGAAGCCCAGCATGAACCGGTACCAGGGCAGGTCGAACGCGTAGAACGCGACGTCCAGATCGAACTGCGGGTCCTTCTGCCCGAACGGCACGCCGTTGACCCACATCAGCCAGGTGCGCCACTGGCCGGAGGCGGAGGCGCCCGCGATCAGGCCCACCAGGGCGGTGATCGCGAACAGCAGCCACTTCTTGTACGGCGCGATGCCCATCCGGTAGCGGTCGAGGCTCTGCTGCTCCATCGACATCGCGCTCAGCGGCGGGCGCAGGCGGTGGGCCAGCCAGATGTTGAACCCGACGGCGACGGCCATCAGCAGGCCGAAGACGAAGAAGAGCCCGATCTTGGTCAGCAGAGTGGTGGTGAAGACGGACGAGTAATTCACCGACCGGTACCAGAGCCAGTCCGTCCAGAAGCCCGCGAACATGGTGAACGCCATGCCGAGCACGGCAAGGACACCCAGTGTCATGAGCAGGGTCCGGACACGCCGGGACGGGCGGCCCACTCTGATCCGTGGCCCCGTCGGGCCTCCGCCGCGGTCCGGCATCTGGAAAGCCAAGGTGGCACCTCGAAAATCGCTGTTGGTCTGTCAGGCCCCCGTTTTCGTGGGCCGTGCTGGGGCCCCGTGATCGTAGGGCCTCACCTATGCAACTTACTCACGCTTTACTCGGTTCCCGGTTCGGGGTGGGAACGAGGCAGGATTGTGACCATGTCCAACACACCCATGGCGGCGAACCCGCTCACCCGGGCCGTTCTCGAGATCGACGAGTACGCCTCCGGCCTCGGCTGGGACCAGCCCGCACGCCTTTTCGCCCTCGTAGACACCGCACAGCTGCGGGCCCAGGAACCCGCGCTGGCGAGGCAGCTCGGCCTGGGTGACGAGCCGGAGGCGGCCGGTCTCACCCCGATCGAGCAGGACGAAATTCCAACGGACAAGCCGCTCGACGAGTTCCTCGGCACCATCGCCTGGCCCGGGGCGGTGGCCGGCTGCGCGCTCACGGTGGAGCGGCTGATGCTGCCGCCGACCGCCGAGGCCCAGGTCCCGGACGATCTGGACGAGGCCGCGCTCACCAGGTGGGTCGCCCGGCATCCCGAGCGCCAGGAGGTCCGCATGACGGTCGCCGTCCTGCGCGACGGCAGCCGTGACTCGGCCCTGCGGCTGCGTGAGAAGGACTCCCCGACGGAGGTCCTCACCGGGTCCGAGCTGGTCCCGGGCCTCGCGGAGGCACTGGCGGCCACGTTCGCGGACTGAGGGGTTCCGGTACGACGCCGGGCACGCGCCCGTGTGCCCGGTGTACGGCGCCGGGGGCGTCCTCGATCATGAGGGCGCCCCGGCGCCGTACCGGCCGGACCCGCCGGTCAGCCCTTGGCCGTGCACTTGGGCAGGTCGGCGGTGTCGCCGGCGCGGATGTCCTTCAGGGCGGCGAGGGCGTCGTCGATGGTGTCGACCTTGACCAGGGTGAGACCGTCGGGGGTGTCCGTCGCGGCGGCCGCGCAGTTGTCGGCGGGCGTCAGGAAGTACTCGGCGCCCTTGCTGCGCGCGCCCACCGTCTTCATCTCGATGCCGCCGATCGGGCCGACCGTGCCGTCGTCGTCGATCGTCCCGGTGCCGGCGACGAAGGAGCCACCGGTGAGGGAGCCCGGGGTGAGCTTGTCGTAGATGCCGAGCGCGAACATCAGTCCGGCGCTCGGGCCGCCGACGTCGGCGAGCTTGATGTCGATGCTGAACGGGAAGGTGTGGTCCGTACCGGCCGAGATCCCCACGATGGCGCGCTTCTCGCCGGCGTCGTCGGAGGTAGCGGTGGTGATCGTGACCTTCTCCGTCCGCAACGGGTCGCGCTTCTCCTTCTCTGCGGCGGCCTGCTCCTTGGCGGGCACGATCGTGAAGACGACGTCCTCGCCCGGCTTGTGCTTGGTCACCAGTTCGGCCACGTCGCCGGGGGCCTTCACCGCCGTACCGTCGACAGCCTTGATCACATCGCCGGCGTGCAGCCTGCCCTCGGCCGGGGAATCCTTCACCACGGTGGAGACGATCACCCAGGAGGACACCTTGACGCCGAGTTCCTTCAGGGCCGCGACCTTCGCGCTCTCCTGGGACTGGCTGAACTCCTCGGCGTTCTCCTGCGTGGACTCCTCCTCCGTCTTGCCGTCCGGGTAGAGGGTGTCGTGCGAGACGACCTTGTTGTCGTGCGCCAGCCAGCCGTAGACGGCCTCGACGAGGTTCATCCGGTAATCGGCGCTGGTCACGCGGACGGTGGTCATGTTGAGGTGGCCGTCCGTCGGGTATGTCTTGCGCCCCGCGATCCGCAGCACCGGCTCGCCGTCATGGTCCCCCAGCGTGTTCACCGTCGGCCCCGGGGACATCTCCGCGTACGGCACGGGGATGAGCACTCCCGCGCACAGGAGCGCGATCAGCATCAGGGTGGAGGCGAGCATCGTCGCGGTGCGGCGTGGCATGTCACGACAGTACGGGACGGGCGTGTCGGCGCACCGTCAGGGCCGCCTCACGGGTCACGGACCGGTGTGGGACTTCTCCATGGCCGCGCGGAAGCGCGCGTAACCGTCCAGCTCGGGGCCGTCGCTTCGGGTTCTGCGGGTCCTGTTGGCCCATGTGCCCCACAGACCCGCGCCGACAGCAGCCACAAGCGGAATCAGCAACCAGGCGAGCGCCGCCATGCCGACCTCCAACCCCATGAGCGCAACTGACTGATCAGCAGATTAACCGTTCGCACTGACAACGCTCATACCAGGGGTGTGGTTACGCAACCGGAGTCGCCCGGCTGGAGGCTCAGCAGGCGCCGACCCACTCCTCTGTGCCGTCGGAGAACTTCTGGTGCTTCCAGATGGGCACTTCGTGCTTGAGGTCGTCGATCAGCTTCCGGCAGGCCTCGAAGGCCTCACCTCGATGCGGGCAGGACACGCCGACCACGACGGCGATGTCACCGACCTTCAGATCCCCCACACGGTGGACCGCGGCCAGCGCCCGTACCGGGAACTCGGCGACGACCTTCTCGGCGACGCGCCGCATCTCGTCCTCGGCACCGGGGTGACAGGAGTACCCGAGTTCGTCCACGTCGGCACCCCCGTCGTGGTTCCGCACGGTCCCCACGAACAGGGCGGTCCCCCCGGCGGCGTCGTCCCCGACGGCCCTGAAGACCTCGTCGAGGGAGAGCGGCGTCTCCCGGACGCCGATCAGCTTGATGGGCTCCTGGGCGCCCTGCTCCCCGGGGTGATCGTTACTGGCTGCCATGCGTCCATCGTGCCCCACGCGCGCGGAGCACGGAATAGCGCTTTCGCCCTGTACGCGCGTGCGGGGGCTTGGAGCCTCCTACAGGAACGCCGCGGCCACGGAGCACGGTGCGCCTGCGCCCGCGTCTGCCCGCACGTCGCGGGCCGTGCCCGCCTCAGATCCGGCGTCGCGCCTTCCTGGCCCGGCGCACCACCGCAGCCGCACCGAGCAGCGCGACCGTCGCTCCCGCGGCGCCCGCCGCCGTCGCGTCCTTGCGCCCCAGCCGCCGTCCGGCGACGGTGTGCCGCCCGGAGACCTCCTCCAGCAGCTCGGCGAGAACCTCCTCGTTGGTCCACTGTGCCCGCCACCCGGCGTCGTGCAGCCGGCTGCCACTGATCACCCAGGGATACATCGTGTACGCCAGATCCCCCGCCGGAGAGGGCGTCAGCCCGATCCGGTGCAGCCGGGCGGCCGCCCCGAGCGCCACCGCCGACGGCAGCTCCATCCGCCGGATACCGCTCAGCTCCTCGACCTCCTCCTGCTCCAGCCACCCGTCGCACCCCACGGCGAGCTCCCCGTCGACCTTCTCCAGGACGGCGTACTCCAGAGCGCTGCACAGGTCCTCGACGTGGCAGAACTGCCAAGCCGGCCGCGACCCCGCGACGACGAGCAGCCGAGGTGACTCGAAGTACCTGGTCAGCGCGGTGTCCGTGCCGCCCACGAGGACGGCGGGACGCACCACCGTGACGTTCAGTCCCGGGTGCGCCCGGGGCGCCCGCCGCGCCAGCCGCTCGATCTCCAGCAGGTCCCCGACGCCGGTGGCCTCCGCCGTCGCCCGCAGCTCGGCGTCCTCCGACAGCGGCAGCTCGTTGTCCGGCAGCGCCCCGTAGACCATCGCCGACGTGCAGAGCACCACCCGGTGCACCCCGACCGCCGCGGCGGCGGTCAGCACGGTCTGCGTACCACGCACGTTGTACGCCGTCCGGGCGGCCGCGTCCGTCTCCAGGTCCAGGTCGAGGGCCAGATGCACCACGACGTCCGCGCCCCGCAGCTTCTCGGCGATCGCGGGATCCCGCACGTCGAGGATGTGCCATTGCGCCTCGGCGCACTCCCCGCGCCGCTCGTCGATAGCGATGACCTGCCTGATCTCCTCCGACGCGGCCAGCCGCGCGGTGAGCAGCGCGCCCACGCCGGACGCGGCGCCGGTGACCGCGACGACGGGTCCGCGCAGGGCGGAGGGGGTTGAGTGGTTTCGCGCTGCGCGAACCTGCGGATCTGGGGAACTCACCGGGTGTCTCCAGCGGTTGTCTTCACATACGAGCGCGAGTGACGCGTACGTACCAGGTGGCATCCATCCTGCCGCAGCCCGTGAGTCGGCGAAGCACCGAGGCCCGATCCGCCCGGGGTGTCTAGGCTGGGTGGTGTTGTCGGGCAGTCGCGCCGCCGGCGGAGACCGGCGGCCTTACCAGCCGAGGAATCCCGTGAGTGACACCCCATTCGGATTCGGCCTTCCGCCGGAGGAGCCGGAAGACGGCGACGAGGGCAAGAAGAAGGACCAGCAGAGCGGTGGTGGTCAGGGACCGGCCAACCCGTTCGGATTCGGCGGGCTGCCCGGTGCCGGAGGCTTTGGCGGCCCCGGTGCGGACAATCCGCTCGCTGCCATGTTCGGTTCGCTGAACCCCACCGACCTGGGCGCCGCGTTCCAGCAGCTGGGCCAGATGCTCTCCTACGAGGGCGGCCCGGTGAACTGGGACATGGCCAAGCAGATCGCTCGCCAGACCGTCTCCCAGGGCACGTCGGACGGCACGAAGGACGCGAGCGTCGGCCCCTCCGACCGCACCGCGGTCCAGGAGGCCGTCCGCCTGGCCGACCTGTGGCTTGACGACGCGACGTCCCTGCCGTCCGGCGCCGCCTCGGCGGTGGCCTGGAGCCGCGCGGAGTGGGTCGAGGCGACCCTGCCCGCGTGGCAGGAGCTCGTCGACCCGGTCGCCGAGCGTGTCGGCGCCGCCATGGGCGACGTCCTGCCGGAGGAGATGCAGGCCATGGCGGGCCCGCTGATCGGCATGATGCGCTCGATGGGCGGCGCGATGTTCGGTACGCAGATCGGGCAGGCCGTGGGCGTGCTCGCGGGCGAGGTCGTCGGCTCGACTGACGTCGGCCTGCCGCTCGGCCCGGCCGGCAAGGCCGCGCTGCTGCCGGTGAACATCGAGGCTTTCGGCAAGGACCTGGGCGTGCCCAAGGAGGAGGTACGGCTGTATCTCGCCCTGCGCGAGGCCGCCCACCAGCGCCTCTTCGCTCACGTGCCCTGGCTGCGCTCGCACCTGTTCGGCGCGGTCGACGGGTACGCGCGCGGGATCAAGGTCGACACGGCCAAGCTGGAGGACGTGGTTGGCCAGTTCGATCCGCAGAACCCCGAGCAACTGCAGGACGCGCTCCAGCAGGGCATGTTCCAGCCGGAGGACACGCCCGAGCAGAAGGCGGCGCTGGCCCGTCTGGAGACGGCTCTGGCACTCGTCGAGGGCTGGGTGGACGCCGTGGTGCACGCCGCCGCCAAGCCCCGCCTGTCGTCCGCCGACGCGCTGCGCGAGACGCTGCGCCGCCGCCGTGCGACGGGCGGCCCCGCCGAGCAGACCTTCGCGACGCTGATCGGTCTGGAGCTGCGCCCGCGCCGGCTGCGCGACGCCTCCCGCCTGTGGGCGTCCCTGACGGACGCGCGCGGTGTCGACGGCCGGGACGCCCTGTGGGCCCACCCGGACATGCTGCCGACCGCGCACGACCTGGACGACCCCGACGGCTTCGTGCACCGGGAGCAGCTGGACTTCTCTGAGCTGGACAAGATCCTCGGCGAGGCGGCGGACAAGCCGGACCTCCGCAAGAAGGACCAGGACGAGGGTCCCGAGGGCGGCGAGGGAGCGAAGGGCGCCGAGGGCAATGACGGCGGCGACGCCAAGGGCGACGACGCCGAGTGAGCCTGCATGCCGACGCGGTCCTCGTACTGAAGAGCTACGAGGACCAGGAAGAACTGCGTCAGACGTATCTGGACCACCTGGCGGCCCACCCCGACGGCATGTGGAAGGCGTGCGCGGACGGTCACATCACGGCGAGCGCCCTGGTGATCGACCCGGAGCACGGGCGGGTGCTGCTCACCCTGCACCGCAAGCTGCGCATGTGGCTCCAGATGGGCGGCCACTGCGAGCCGGAGGACGCCTCGCTCGCCGCGGCGGCCCTGCGCGAGGGCACCGAGGAGTCCGGGATCCCGGGGCTGTCACTGCTGCCCGGCGGCCCGGTGCGCCTGGACCGCCACCTCACGCCGTGCGCCTGGCACCTCGACGTCCAGTACGCGGCGCTGGCCCCGGCCGGAGCCGTGGCGGCGATCAGCGACGAGTCACTGGACCTGCGCTGGTTCGGTTACGACGAGCTCGCGGAGGTGGCCGACGAGTCGGTCGTACGGCTGGTGCGGGCGACCCGCGCCAGGCTGTGAGCGTGTAAGGGGCGCCCGCACTGGCGGCCACCCCTTACGCGTTCGCTTTCCGGGCGGTCAGCTCCAGACGTTGCCCTGGTTCTGCCCGCGCGCCCCGTGCTGCCCCATGCCGAACTGCGCGGCGGCGCCCTGCCCGATCATGGCGTTCTGCGGCGGCAGCAGCTCGCTGGGCTGGACCAGCACATGACCGGTGCCCATGAAGCTGAGCTCCCAGCCCTCGCCGGTGTTGCCCCGGCGACGCCACACTCCGGAGGAGTGCGTCTGCGCCTGCATCTGCACCCGCAGGGCGGTGGACCAGGCGACGATCGCGTCGGCGTCGCAGTTGACGTACTTGTCCGGCGTGACCTGCATCATCAGGGGCGCGCCCGAGGTCATCAGGGCGACCTTGCCACGGCCGGTGATGTTGAGCTGGTACTTCCCGGAGCCGGAGATGCCGTAGAGGCTGTCGACGGCGATGACCTCGTGGTGCAGCCCGGAGTCCATCGCCAGCACGTAGCTGCTGTCGACGGTCAGTCCCTCCTGGTCCACGTCGATGAGGTGGACGTGCTGCTTGAGGTTGGCGAGATAGACCGTGCCCTGCCCGTGGCAGCGCATCAGGTCCAGGCCCTCACCGGTGCGGGCACGCGCGCGTGTGGCGCTGTTGCCCTGGTACTCGGCGTCGAACTCGACGAGCCCCTGGTAGGCGACCATGGTGCCCTTGCGGGCCAGGATGTCGTCGTGGCCCTCCAGGGCGACGCGCAGCATCTGCTTGTTCTGCAGGCTCCAGCGTTCCTGGCTCTGCTGGTCG
This sequence comes from Streptomyces sp. NPDC086077, assembly GCF_040686175.1. NCBI lineage: Bacteria > Bacillati > Actinomycetota > Actinomycetes > Kitasatosporales > Streptomycetaceae > Streptomyces > Streptomyces sp. NPDC086077. The sequence goes on from NZ_JBFBJT010000139.1 coordinate 17,840, forward strand.
TTGTGGGCGAAAATCGGACTCTGCATGGTGTGGTGCTCCCCCTCAGCCCCGGACCCGGATGCGGTCTGTGCTGTCCTCGCTGGGCTGGACGACGACGATGCCCTCTCCGGAGAAGGCCATCTGATAGGCCTCGCCGCTGCCCCTGCCGATCAGCGACTGCGCCTTGAAGCTGCGCTTGCCCTTCACCTTCAGGTTCGGGGACCAGGCGACGAGCGCGTCCGGGTCGACATAGGTCTCGTTCTCGCCGCCGCCGCAGTCGACGACGATCGGCTTGCCCCGGGAGGTCAGCGCGACCCAGCCCTGCCCGGAGATCCTGGTGTTCCACAGGCCCTGGCCGGCGAACTTCGCGAGCCCCTTGACCCGCTCGACGCCCCAGGTGAGGTGGGCGTCGAAGGCGAGCAGGTTGGTGGCGTTGACGGAGATGCCGTCGCCGTTGAGGTTGATGACGACGACGTTGGCGCCGTAGTCGGCGAGGTAGAGCAGTCCGTCACCGGCGCACTTCATCAGGGGCGCGCCCTCACCGGTGAGCCAGTCCTTCGCGACCTGGCGCACGGCCGGCGGGTTGGGCTCGTACTGGATGAAGCCCTCGTAGGCGACCATCGAGCCCACGCGCGCGAGGAGGTCGTTCCCGGTCTGCATGGCGACCTTCAGCATGTGGTTGCCGTGGTTCTCCATGCGGGCGGTGACGGGTGCGGGAGCGTAGCCCGCGAGCGGCTGGTTCATGACGGGCTCTCCCTCAGATCTCGTACGGCTGGACGACGATGAAGTTCCCGGGCGCGCCGCGGAACTGGAGGTTGACACTCTCGCCGGTGTCGCCGGGGTAGGCGTTGCGACGCATCCGTACCTGGCTGGAGACGATCACCTGGGAGGCGGAGGACCAGGCGACGACGGCGTTGCAGTCCGCGAACGTCGTCGGCGTGACGGGCAGCACCACGGGCGTGCCGTGCGTCTTGACGACGATGGTGCCGGTGCCGGTGAACTGCATCGTGAACAGCGCGCCGCCGGGGATGCCGTGGCCCTCGATGCGGCGTACCTCGTACTGAAGGCTCTCGTCGAACGCGAGGACGTTCTCGGCGGAGACGCAGATCCCGTCGCCCTGGAGTTCGATGGGGTGCAGCATCGTGGAGCTCTCGGCGAGGAACACCTGCCCCTGACCCGTGCAGCGCATCAGCTGCATCTCCTGGCCGGTCGCGTTGCCCACGATCCGGCCGCTGAACCCGGCGCCCTTGTGGCTGAAGTCGACCTTGCCCTGGTAGAGCACCATGCTGCCCTGCCGGGCCAGCACCGGCTGTCCGCCGATGCCGAGGTCCACGCGGACCAGCTTCTTGTTCTGCTGCGTCCAGCGCTGCCCGGTCGGCGTCTCCTTGAACTGCTGGAGCGCACCGGCGACACCGGGTGCCTGTCCGGTGCCCTGGGGCGCGGTCTGCGGAGCACCGTAGGGAGCCTGGCCGTATCCAGGGGGCGGCGTCGGCTGTCCGTAACCCGGGGGCGGCGTCGGCTGTCCGTAACCCGGGGGCGGGGTCGGGGCCTGCGGGGCGGGCGGCTGTCCGTAGCCGGGGGGCAGCGGGGCCGTCTGGCCCGGTGCCGCCTGGCCGTACGGAGGCTGCTGCTGGGGCGGCTGCCCGTACGGGGGCTGCGGCTGGCCGCCGTAGGGCGCCCGGAGTTCGGCGGCACTCCCCCGCCCTACCCCCTGCCGGTGCCCCCGGCCGCCGGCGTCCTGCCCGCCCCGACGAGGGCGCCGGAATCGCCC
>NZ_JBFBJT010000140.1:0-19501 GCF_040686175.1 Streptomyces sp. NPDC086077
CTACCACCTGGGCATGACCATGGCCCAGTGGGCGTGCGCAGGCATGATGGGGCTGGGGCAGACACAGCACATCGAGGCCGGTGGCCCCAACGATTACCCCAGCTTCCTCGATGCCTCCCTGCCGCTGCCCGACCTGTGGGGCAGCCATCCTGTCGGACCACTGCCCTGGCTCATCGAAGCCAAGGCACACCGGCGCATAGGCCTCCCCGCCCTCAGGGAGGGGATGGAGCAGCTTCGTGGTGGAAGCGCTCTCATGCACGGGCAGCCCCACATGCAGATCCTCTGTGGCACCTCGCTGCCCGCCCTTCAGAGCTGGGAGGAGGACCGTCTGTTCATGACCGTGGATGCCATGCATGTCCCGGGAGGGCCCACGCGGCCTGGCCGAACCACCCCCGTTCCCCCGGACCCGGCTGGCAGCGGTTCCGAAGCGCACATCGCAGAGGACAATGACGCGCTCTTCCTTACCGCGCAGTCGCAAATGCTGGTCTACCGTGCCCTTGCACGCGGAGTGGTGGAGGACCTGCGCATCGTCCCCCTCAGTTCCTCCCGTGGGACGCGTCAGCGCAGTGGTACTGGCTCCCTTTCTTGCATCGAAGAGGACGAAGAAACCCAGTTCGTCCGTCAACGTCTCGTCGAAGACCCTCCCGCAACCGAACAGCAACTGCGCGGCCGACTAGGCGTGGCTGACTTCATCGCCGGCCGCATCCCGGGCACCGGAACGCATGTGGGCATGTCCCGTCGCCTGTTCTCCGCATGCCGGTGGTTGGACCAGCTACAAGTCAAAGTGGCACTGGAGGAAGAGCCCCGACGAGACCCACAGCCAGACAGGCCGGCCGTGTCCTGGGAGGACGAGGCTCTGGAAGCGGAAACGCGCGCTGTACGCATGAGTTACCACGAGCGACTGCGGCACAGGAATCTGAGTGGAACCGTCCGTGAGGGCTTCAAGCAGGCGGAACGCTTGCCCTGGAGGGCACTGCTGGGAGACCGCGAGCCTGCCGTCAACTGGCGTCGTGGAGGCCTGCTGGAGGGGGCCACTGCGGAGACCTACATCGCCGTCGAGGCAAGTGACCCCGTCCTCCACAGTGTCCAGGACTGAAGGGCCTCCGGGACCAGGCGGATGAAAGTTAGCCTCGCCGCGCCCCCTTCACCCCTCTTGCCCGCAGCCGGGCGGGTAGGGGCCGGGTAGCCCCAGTTCCGCAAGGATTCGGTTCGCCATGTCGAAGGACCGGTTGCGGGGACCGTGCGGTATGGAGGTGGCGGACCCGAAGCTTCGCTGTACCGCCAGTGCCCTGGGGCCCACCAGACCTGTGAGCCGGTAGTGGCGCCACAGCGGTGCGGCCCCTGCCGCGTCGACGACGACCAAGTCGGGGCGGCGCCACACGGCCAGCGCCCAACAGCCATTGGCCGGGCTGCCGGTGGCCCAGGCTCCTACCAGTGGTGCGCCTTCGGCGGCACCGACCGCTACCAACGCTACGAGCGCGGGATTGCTGAAGCGGCCGACGGCGTGGAGCATGAACCGCCCGTGCCGGTGCACGTCGCGGCCCCTCTCCGCGAGGGCCGAGACCGCGTCGTCGAGAGGGTCGTCCTGAACCACGTCGCTCGCCACGGACAGCACGTTCTCCGGCGCGACAGTGGGGCCGAAGGCGTCTTCGAGCAGAGACGCGTACTCGGTCACGTAGGTGGTGTCCGCCGCGGGAAGGAAGTGGCTGACCGCGGCGGACGCCTCGTTGAAGGCAAGGGTCTCCGGCGTCACTTCGTAACGCGGAGCATGAGCGCGGAGCACGGCAAGGGCGACTGCGGCAAGACTTCCGACCTGTGGCTCGACCCGGCCGGGGACGTCGCGCCCGTCGAGGGCGCGCACCGCTCGGGAGAGCAGTGGCAGCCAGCTGGTGTCGGTCGGGTGCCACGCACCCCCGGCCACGGTCCACAGGGTCAGCCGCACGGCGAGCATCCGCTCCGGGGGGTGCAGGCCCGAGGCCTCGGCGACAAGGCGTTCGATCCAGCGCCGGTATCTGCGGCAGGACTCCTGCCCGGCCTGCCGGAGATCAGGCACAGACGACGCACTCGGTTCCCTGGCGGGTGCTTCGGTGTGCTGCTCCGTCGACACCGTCTCGGCGTCGTCCTCGTCGAGCGCCGCCTCGACATCGTCGGTGAACCTCTCGTCCCAGGTCACCGCCAATAGGTCGTGGAAGGGGGCTTCCACACCGACGGGCAGAGGAAGGCCCAGCGCGAAGCGGGCGAGCGGGTGGCCGACACGTCCGGCGCACTCGTCCAGATAGTGCTCCCAGCCCTCCTCGTCATCAGGTGTCTGCACAGCGGCAGTCGCGCGGGGAGCACTGCTGACCACAGCGGTGGGCGTTGGTACCTGCTTCAGCGCAGTCCGCAAGGCTTCCAGGTCACCCAGGAAGCGTTCGGCGAGCCGTGCATCCGTGAACAGGTCCGTCGGCTGCGTCGTGGGGGCTTGTGCTTGGGCCAGAGTCAGTCGCCGCAGGACGCGGTCGGCATCCACGACGAAGACGATGTTGCCGAAGCTCGGGACACCCGTGTCGTCGACGGTCACCAGGCGTACGCGGCTGCCGGCGTCCGCCGCAACCGTCACGGTGGCCGCGGCCTGTCCAGGAGCGATGTCCGCGATTCGCTCCCACGTCTCCGGCGGGGCCGCGGCTGCGGACAGCTCCAGATGGCTGGTGACGGGGAGTGGTCGGGCGAGGCTGACGTCCAGGCCGTCGATCACGCGCACGGCGCCGAGCAGCAGCGGTCCGCCGTTGCTGCGCGTGCGCGGCAGGAGCGGTGCTGCGCGCAGCCGGGTGACCGGCTCTTCGGTTCCCTCCGGAAGCAGCGAGGTGGAGGTCGGGGTGATGATCCCGAGCTCGCAGTTGCCGCCCTGCCCCTGATGGAGCAGCAGGGCTGCGGAAGAGAGGTTGGGGCTGCCGGTCAGGGCCCAGTGCCGTCCTCCCGAGGCCCATTCGACGAGTTTTCCGTGGCGGTACCGCTGTCCGTTGTCGCTGACGATCCGGCCGCCGTACTGCTGGACCAGTGCGGCGGCCGACTGCCCGTCGAGGTCGGTGAGACCGGGTTGGTAGGCGAGGGTGAACCGGCTCGGGCGGAGACGAGCGAGCAGACGTCTCAGCGCACGGCCGTCCCGGTCGTGGAACGGGGCGAAGAGGGCCAGCTCGTCGACCGGCTCGTCGGGCAATTGCTCGATGATGGGGGCACGCAGGCTGCTGACGACACGCGTCTGCCCGTCCACGGAGGTCCTGTCGCGGTGGAGTCGCTCCAGTAGCGTCGCCACCCGTCGCATGGCTTGGGGGACGCCGGCCGAGAACCTCACCTCTTCCGGCAGGTCACGCAACCAGGTCGCCAGTTCCGTGACTGCGGCGGGGCTCTTGTCGTCGCGCACGCGCAGGACCGTCCACAGCTCGGCGTTGGTCTGCCAACCGGCAAGGGTGGTGTTTCCCGAGCCGAGTGCGATGGTGGCGTGCTCCCGCCCGGCCAGGACCATCAGCTTCGGGTGGAACGCGGCTCCGTCTGCATAGGCGAGCCCGGCCAGGTAGCTGTGTCCCGCCCTACGGACGGCTCTGGGGTCGGACCGCGCCACGGTGACGTCTCCGACCACGGTGACACGGGCCCCCGTTGCCTGGGTAACGCCGAGTGTGATCTCTTCGAAGAAGCCGAAGTCGGCGGTGAAGCTCAGGAACAGTGCCTCTTCGAGAACCTGACCGCCTCTTCGGGCCTCGTCGAGGACGAGCGTCAGCGGTGATGCGATCGTGGACGGCTGCTCGGTGCTCGGGGCCGGTCCGGTGTCAGGCAATGAGTTCCTCCCCCTGGCGAGTCACCGACCAATGCTGTTCGTGGAAGTGCAGCACGCCGCACGTCGCCAGGACGGTACCCAGCTGGTCCAGCCGCAGGCCGACGTCACCACGGCCCTCCTGGCTGGTCCGGTACAGGAACCCGCCCCGCTCGTGCAGGCGTGTGGGCAGCCACAACGAGCCGTCGGGGCGGCGTCGGGCCTTGGCGAGTGCTATTCGCTGCGACCGCGCCACCAGGTCGTGGACGAGTCGGCGTGCCGTGTCGCGCAGCCCGGCGGACCGGGCTTCATCCAGTCTCCGGCCGACCCACTCCGGCCCAAGCTCGACACCGCGTCGGCCGAGGAACGCATCCCGGACCCGGCCCGAGAGCTCGCCCGCCCGGCGTGCTCCGACGGCCAGCACGCGTAACTCGATGAGCGGCAGGGGCTCCTCCGCCCGTCGGAGGTCGAGCTCGGCGGGCAAGGGTGCACCAGTCGTGCTCTGCGTCGCGGGGAGGGAGGAGACGAACTCGGCCACGGTCTCGTCCGGCAGCGCCTCGGCGAGGCGGTCGGCCAGTTCGTCGGTCGTGATCATACCGTCGACCTGCTCGACGAGCCAGGACCACAGGCGGCGCCAGGCGCCGACGGAGTAGTTCCTCAGGACCACCCCCCGCCAGACGGGCGCCACTCCGACGTCCCTGGTCACGGGATCCGTGGTCAGGAACTGGCCGAAGGCGAGCACGTGGCCGGCGTCCCGGGTGAAGCGCAGGATCGGGTGGGTGGCGATGATCCGCGCCAGTAACCGGATCGTCTCGCGTCGTGCCCGCGACCGGGGGGCGGTACCGGCTTTGTCCGACGCGCACATGAGGCGTGCCAACCAAGTTCCGTCAGGATGCTCACCGCCGGCGCACACGCACAGCTTCGCGCCGAACGGGACCAAGTCGTCAGTGCGCAGCTCCTTCGCGGCAGCCAGTTCGAGCAACTCGCCCAGGCCATCCCTGACCGCCGTCGCGTCGAGGCGTGGTCCGGGCAACGGCATCCTCCCGGGGCTGAGGATGCCCAGGGCAGTCTCGGACCCCGCGTACGGGCCCCAGAAACCCCAGGAGTTGCGCACATACCCGTCCTTGCCCGGAACTGCAGAATCAGCCACCGTGACCGTCCCGGAACGGAGCCTCTGGGCCAGGGCATCCATGCCGTGGGCACGCGGCAACCACTCGAGGCCCTGGGGGTGATGGGCGAACGACACGGCGGCCAGTGCCACCTCAGCGCGGCGCAGCAGTTCCTGGGCGGTCGCACTGGACATCCCTGCCGCATCGGCGTGCGCCGCGATCAGGCCGTGCAGAGCGTAGTAGCGCGCATGAGGCGTCACCGCCGTTACACCGGGCACCAAGTGATCGACCATGCGCATCACGTGGCGCTCCACCGAAAGCGGGTAGCGGCCTGCGGCAACGTCCAACCCCGAACTACTCCACGCCGGGCCACCCACTATCCCGGAACCGTGCCCAGCCCCCTGCAAGGCGGTCACCGGCTCAGCCACGCAGTCCGGAAGGGCTGACGGAGCCAGGTTCTTGGCCGTGTTTCGTGCCGCGCACGACGATCAACTACGTACGGTCGCCCACAGGGATGTGCCACCCGATCCCATCCCCCAACGGAATCCCTTCGCACGCTCTGCTCCCAGCACCGTCCGACGAGCCGCTCGCGGTCAGCCATTGTTGCGCATCTTTTGGTGGGCGGATGCGAACATTGCCCACTGAGTCCGGCCGGGATGGGAACCGACTCGGCGCTTTCCCTCCGCGACCCGAGTCCAACCGCGCATCGGTCCTGTCGCCCCGTGGGCGCCTAGCCGACCAAGGCTGAGGGCAGCCCGTAGATCGGCCCACGGGGCGGTGACGAACTCCGCGGTGCAGGAGTTGGCGCATGCATGAGAGACGGACTGCGCCGATCAGGCGTTCCTGCACCGAGGAACGCGAACGTACGGCGGGTGATGTTGGCTCAACGCAGCCGGGACACCGCTCCTGAGTTGGCGCTGCGGCGGGCACTCCACGCGCTGAGCTTTCGCTATCGCGTTGACCTGCCGCTTCCGGGCTTGCGCAGGCGACGTTCAGATCTGGCATTCGTGAGGTGGCGGACCGTGGTGTTCGTGCAGGGATGCTTCTGGCACGCGTGTCCCGAGCATCTGCACACACCGGTGCACAACGGGGAGTGGTGGCAGGAAAAACTTGAGGGCAACGTTCGACGGGACACTGATACCGATGCCCACCTCGTCCAGCTTGGGTGGGTGCCCTTGCGGATCTGGGAGCACGAGACCGTCGACGCCGCCGTGAGCAAGGTGCTGGAGACGCTCGCCCGCCGAGGGCACCCGCGGGCGTTGCGAATCCTGAGTGGGGTCGACTGACGAGCAGGTGGACGCCATGGCGTGCTCTCTGCGAACCGGCTGAGGGGAGGTGTTGATTAGCGGGAGGGCCTGCATCACGTAGCTTCCATAAGCCGCAGGTCAGATCCGCACGAGCGGCTTACTGAGGCGGGCCTCGGCAGCAGAAGGCCAGCGCCGATGCGGCGGGCGATACCGGCTCAGGCACCTTCCTCACGGCTCGGCCCGGAAGCCCCTCCGTTTGGGGCAACACGATCGCCCGGATGGCCCGGTTCGGGAATCTCCCATTGCGTGTGGTCGGGCCAGAGCAAGACGCCCAGTGCACCCTCGAGGTCCACGACCGTGAGCATGTCGGGCCAGACGGTGCCGTTGAGGACGTTGGTGATGACCTGCCGGTTGACACCACTCCTCTTCGCGAGGGCATTGGCGCTGATCCCCAGCTCCGCCATCGCCTCAGCGAGCTTGCGGGCTATGGCCTGCGCGACCAGAGCGCCTCGATGCGGCTCCATCACGGCGTGCGGCCAGTCGCCGTCGATGACGAAACTGCTCGGCTTCTTGGCACGTCTGATTCCTCCAGGCACCGCATCAGTGTGACTGAGACGCCTCCGGGTGCGCCCCAACCCCTCGCATGCTACTTGTATAGCAAGTAACCGAATGTGACTCCTCGGGAAAACATGCACGAATCCGACCGGCGAGCGGTGCAACGGCCCGCTCGAGATGCCCTTGGGGGCCCTGCTATGCGAAGCCCTCGGCAGAACGGCCACGGTGCGGCTCGCATAACCCGTCGATGCGACCCGGCAACCCCGACGGTCGGCTTCCGCCAGGCCGCCCACCTGCGGGATTCACCCGCCGCGGTGTGCGTTCGGTGTCGCGCGAGCCACCGAGGGGCCGTTCACGGAGCAACGCCCTTGCAGAGATTGCGAGTTGCCTTGCACTGCAAAGTGGTCGATTCCTCTGCATCACTGCACTGGCCTGCCCTACGCTGCCCAGGCGCCCATCTGTGCGCGGAGGCCACAGGAGGGGCGATGCCGGGTCAGGGATCCTCAGCGACAACCGCACCGTTGCGAGAATTGCCCACGTACCGGGTGGTCGCGTCGGAGCAGATCACCATCGCCTGCACGATCGGCACCCTGCCCCAGCCGTTCTCGGTGCACGACGTCAAAGCGAAGCTGGGGCTGGATGCCGGGCGCGTCGGCCTCACAATGGCCTTCTTCGAGTACTCCGGGCTGGTCACCAACGCTCCGGGCAGGGGCATGTACCTCGCCACTCGCCCGGCGAATCGGGTGGCAGAGGAATGGGCGAAGGACGCCGAACTCGGCAAGGCGGCACTGCGTAAGGCATGGAACCAGACGTGGTTCACCAAAAGCGCGCGGAACAGGCTCACCCAGGGCCCTGGATTGCGCGACGGAGTGCACGCCCGCTTCATGAAGCTGGTCGGAGGCGGCACCACGCATCGCCGGTCGGTCGACAAGCTCATGGAACTGATGATCCTGTCCGGCCTCCTGATCGAGGAGCCCGAAGGATTCGTGCGCTGGTACGAAGACGCGGCACCCCGTTCTCCTGAGGAATCGCCCGGTCCCCGGCCGGAAGATGAGGAACTAGGCCATGAAGGCTGTGCGGGCACCTCGCGAGACGACAGGCAGTCGTACCCCCACGGCAAGAAGCACGGCCAGGCGGGGGAACCCCCTGCGGGGCAAGGCGTCGGTGCAGAGCAGACACGAGCCTCCCGCAGCCCCCGGGGCACGCACGACGACGCTGTCCCCGTTTATGAGGACGACCCGGCCGAGCTCCTAACCGACCCGCTCTGGCTTAAGTACGTCCGCCACATGACGCCGGACGAAGCCACGGAATTGCATCGACAGCTCCACGGGGTCCTGAACGTCCTCGCCGAGGTACGCGCTCGCGCTCGGACCGACACGGGTACTCCGACCGTGGAACTCGATCAGCCCCTGCACCTGTCGGACCTGGGGCGGGTGAGCTTGCAGACCTGGCTCGCCGTCTACGCGTCCAGCAGGGAGATGTCTGCGTTCATCCCCTCGATGAGGAGCCGCCAGTCGACGCCCCAGTCATGAGTTCGGGTCCGGAGATGCGCTTCCCCGGCTAAGGATCACGCCTCTCCGGACCCGCCACCGTCACCCCGTAAGCCTCACCGCGGCGCCAACCGCGAGAAAGGGGGGCTTTGGCGTGCCCTCACGCAGAGCGAGAGCCACCAGCCACGGTAGCGCGCCAGCGCGCCGTGCCCCATGCGTTTCGATGATTCCCCAGCTCACACCCACGCTCCATCGAAGTCGGTTCGGCCCACGAGGAGGCGGCCGTGCGTAGCGTCACCCTGCGGGCGGCCCTACGCCAGGCCGCCCGACAGTGGCAGGAGAAGGTCGCGCGCGGGACACTCAGCGCACAGACGGCGGACTCCTACATCACCAACTCGGAAAGGCTTCTGCGGTTCACTCTGGCGCTCGGCCTTGAGCGCCTCGATGACGTCAGCGACACCCTTGCCCAAGCCTTCATTGACGCGCCCGGGCACGACCGTCAAGGCCGGTTGGTCCCCTGCCCGGCGGACAGTACCCGCCGGGTTCGCCGCTCGTCGGTCGACGCCTTGTTCGCGGAGGCCCGGAGACTCGGACTGACCACCCGAGCACCGCTCTTGGACCTCCCGCCGATTCCGCGCTCGCAACCGCGGCCCACCGGCACCCTGACCGACACCGACGTCGACCGACTCCGCTTCTACGCCGAGCGAGGGATGCCGCAAACCAGGCACGCCGCCGTACTCGGGCTGCTCCTGTCCGGTCTCCACACCGGCGAAATCGGCCTGATCGCCACCACCGATCTGGATCTCGACAACTCCAGGGTCTGGGCGGTGGGCGCTGCCCGGATCACCGCCCGGTATTGCCCGCTCGAGGATCCGTGGAGCCGGGAGGTCCTCCGCCTGCGCCTCGAGTATGTCCAGCACCAGTCGAGCTGCGACCGCCCCGAAACGCTCACCACGAACGGTCTCGCCCCCGCAAACCAACTGCAGTCCAGTGTGTGCACGGCCTTCGGCGAGGTCGTACGCGCCAGCGGAATCGCCCCGGAAGGCCGGTCCGCCACACCGCGGGACGTCTCCAGCTGGCTCGCTGCGAAGATCCACTCGGAGACCGGTCAGATCGCGGATGTCGCGCTGCGCCTCGGGCTCTCCTCGCTGGACCGCGCCGCAAAGCTCGCCGGCTACGAATGGCGACCGTCAGGGAAGTTGGCCTGATGGGGACGCCGAAACGACGCCCCGCCGTCTCCAGGCCCAGGGCCAAGAAGAAACCGGACTACGTCATGGGCCCGACGCCCAAGGACGTCTTCAGCTTCAGCCGCCCCGAACCTCCCGGCCCTGCTGCCCGGCCCCTCCCCGCGCTGGAGCGTCTGGAACTCCTCGTCGCCAACCCTGACCTATACGACGTGTCAGACAAGGTCTACCCCGGACGCGCTCCGGGAACGCCAGGCCGTCGCCCCGCGTACTCGCCGTTCGTCTACCTAATCCTTCTCGCCTCGATCTCGATCTTCGACACCGCCGAGATGGCCTGTGCCAACTTCCAGCACGAGCACATGTGGAAGATCGTCCGCGAGGGCGTCCGACAGCACCGCGGCGACGCCGCAGCCGACGGCCTGCCCGAGACGGGTCCCCAGCGGCATCACTGGCACGACTTCAGGCCCAAGATGCTCGACGCGCTGCAGGACCTTCGAGAAGCCAGTCGAGACACCTGGATCAACCAGGCCCTCGCTCAGGGAATGCTCGCCAGGAAACGGCGAGGCACCCTGGTACGCCCCCACCGCAGCCAAGTCATCACCGGCGACGGAACAGTCGTACGGCCCGCCTCGGACCAGACCGAAGAATTCACCATCGACGAGAGGACCGGGGTACCGCGGCGCCACCGGGTCGATCCGGACGCCACCATCCAATTGGAGGGCGGCAACCGAGAAATCTACGGCAACAAACTCGTCTCATTCTCCGTCCGCGACGAATGCTCGCCGCACAGCCGAATCATTCTCAACACGGACACCGCTCGGCACCAATCCAAGGAATTGGATCCGGACCGTCAGGAAGAAGCCAGAGTGGCCGTCCGTCTCGCCATGGAGATTCGCACACGCGCCCCTGGTAACCACACATTGGTCTACGACAAAGCCTGGCGCGGTATGCACCGATCTCAGCTGATCAGAGCGGGATTCCTGGTGTTCACGCGTCAGTACGACGGACTCAGACCCCAGCCCCTGAAGAAGTATCGCTATGAAGCCACCGGATGCACCCACGACGTCTACGCGACCGAAGGACGCGCTTGCGAGCGCCTGATCACCGTGGAAGGGAAAACTCTATACGCACCGATCCCCGTTCGGGAGATCGAATACAGAAATGGGGGAGATAGCCGTTTTTATCACGTTCTCGAGTTGCACTGTCGACACGGTGCCCACGTCGAAAGAATTCCGGTGTACGAAACCCAGGAAGACAGATCGCTGGATCCAAGGACGAAGCGCATGAGGTTCAACAGGACCGAGCACCTCCGAATCATTCCGCCAGGCACCGAAGCCGGAGAACGCCTGATCGGGTTCCGCCAGGACAGCGAATCCGGATTCTCGACCCTGGATGAGACACACCGCCTCCGACGGATCCCCGCGTACGGAGCCGAGGGCGCTCTGCTCGTCTACATCGGGTACGCCTGGGCCAAGAACTCCGTGGCCCTCGGCATCACCCGCCGGACACGGTAGCCACGAGGCCGTCGGTGCACGTCACCGCACGGCACGCTCCGCCGGCCGGTACAGGAGGCTCGGCACACACGGGCGGGGCCCCACAACAGCAGGGCATGACGCCTCGGTGCGCTGCCGCAACCGCTAGACTGTGCGCGGTGCACCACTCTGGTGGGGCGCCCTGTGGATGTCTGGGCCCCTCAAGGGTCGGGATCCGTCCGATGCGGGCGGATTTCCAACACCTTTGCCCACACATCCCCGCCTTCGTAGCTCAGGGGATAGAGCACCGCTCTCCTAAAGCGGGTGTCGCAGGTTCGAATCCTGCCGGGGGCACCAGCCAAAAGGCCCCGGACCGATCATGGTCCGGGGCCTTTTGACGGCACCATTTGACGGCAGTCGCCTCTCAGGCGGCCGGTCGCCGTCGCTTGAGCAGCCGGTCCATGTGGCTGATCGCTTCCCGCTGCGTGTCTTGCACGACGTGCGTGTACACGTCCATGGTGATGCTGATCTGGCTGTGTCCGAGGATCTCCATGATGACCCGGGGGGCGACGCCGGCGGCCGTCAGCAGCGTGGCTGTGCCGTGCCGAGCGTCGTGCAGTCGAACCACTCGGAGCCCGGCGTCACCCGCGACCCTGGTGAAGGATCGGTAGACGTTCCGCGGTTCCACCGGCCGCCCGTTCCTCGTAGCGAAGACATAGCCACTCTCTGACCAGGCAACGCCCGTACGATCGAACGCCTCGCGCTGACGCAGCCGATGCCAGCGGAGCGGAGCGAGGCACAGCGCAGGCATCGGCACCACGCGGCTACGACGGCTCTTGGGGTCGTCGTCGTACAGCTCGCCCCTACGACGCTGGGTTTGGTGGCGGACATGGAGCACTCGGTTGTCCAAATCCACATCGGACCAGCGCAGGCCCACAAGCTCACCGCGTCGCAGGCCCATTGCGATGGCCAGAACGAAGGCGGCGTACAGGGGGTCCTTCCGCGCCGCCTCCAGGAAGGACAACGTCTCTTCCAGGGACCAGGGCCGAATCTCCCGCTGTTTGACTCGTGGTGGTTCCACCAGCGAGGCGACGTTGCGAGTGATCAGTTCCTCCCGAACGGCCGCCGTGAGGGCGGTGCGGAGTACGCGGTGCGCCTCCTTGGCAGTGGCGGCCGTGTGCGTGTTCTGCACGCGGGTGATGAAGCGGCGCACGTCGGCGACGCTCAACGACTCCAGCCGCTTCGTGCCGAGTAGGGGCACCAAGTAGAGCCGCGCGTGCGTCTCGTACTTGTCGTACGTGCTGAGCTTCCGTCGCGGCTCGACGTAGTTCGCGAGCCAGTACGGCAGCCACTCGGAGAGCTTCGCAGAGCGGGTAGGGGTAGGGATGCCCTGGCGGTCCCGTCGCACCAGCTCTTGGCGCTTGGTGTCGCACTCCTCCCACGTTGCGCCGTAGACCGTCTTGCGCTTGCGGGTGCCGTCCGGCTGCGGGACGTACACGCGAGCTTCGTAACGGCCGTCTTTGCGCTGCCAGATGCTGCCAGCGCCGTTGGGGTTCCGCTTACGGGAGGCCATCAGGCTGCGTTCTCCTCGATTCGTTCCTGCATGAAGGCGCGCACGCTGTCAGGGGACACACGGCGAGCGCGGCCGATGGTGAAGCTCGCCAACTGGCGCGAGCGGATGAGGTCGTAGACCTTGCTGCGGCTCAGGCGCAGCGCGGTCATGACCTCCGGCACGGTGAAGGCTTCGGGTGTTTCGGGCACGGCGGTGCGCACGTCGAACCTCCGGAATCCGGGCGGGGCGGCCCGCCCCCCTCTGGAAAGTCCGCTACTTCCGCTACCGCCGCTACCTCGCAGGTCAGGGGCCTGTTGGAGGTAGCGGGAAGGGGTAGCGGTAGCGGATGGGTAGCGGCGCGGTAGCGGCAAATTTGGGCGCTTGCCGCTACCGCGTTGTGGCTGGTCAGGCGGTGTTTTCGGTGCCAGGTAGCGGAGGTAGCGGACTTTCGGGGGGTGGGGGGCAGTAGCGGGCCCACGCGTCCCACAGATCGGCGGCGTAGTAGCCCTTGAGGACGCTCCCGGCGGTCTTGATGTTGCGGGAGGCGATCGGCTCGTTGTCCGCCGTCATGTACTCGGTGAGCATCTTGGACAGGCGCCGGTTGTCGAGGGGCTTGCCGTGCAGGTCCGCCCACGGTGCGTCATCGAGGGCGTTGAGCCGGTCGAGGATGGCGACGGTGGGCAGGCGGTCGATACCGACCATGACGTGGTCGCGCAGGTCGGTCAGTAGCCGGACTCCGAGGCTGCCTTTGTCGTTGGCCTTGGACGCGGTCACCAGCGTCACGCACGCGGCGCGCGCCCGCTCTGGCCAGGCGCCGCCGGCCGCGTCGGCGACGGCGAGCAGGGGTTCCCACACGTCCGCCGGCCGGTCGCTGACGCCGTCGGGCATGTCGGGCCAGGCGCCCATGACGAACCCGCGGGCGTGTTCCGCCCACGCGGCGAGCCGGTCACGCAGCGCGTGTCCCTCTGCCTCGTGGACGCGGGCGCGGAAGGCTTCGACCCGTTCGTTTCGTGCCCGGCGTCGCATCCGGATAACGACCGACCGCGTCATGATCGTGTCGGGCAGGGAGCCGAGTCCTGCGACGGCGACCCCGCAGTACGAGGGGAAGGCTTGCACGGTCTGGTTGCCGCCGTCGCCGATGCACCGGTAGGTGACCCCGGTGCGGCGGTGACCTGCGTTGAGGAACCCGCGCAACTCCTCGTTGTCCCCTGCCTTGGGGCCAAAGATCGTGTCGATTTCGTCGAACAGGATCGTGGGCCGGCCGTTAGGGCTGGACACGGACCGGAACAGGGCGGCGGCGGACGCGTTGACCGCCGTCATGGGTTGCGGCACGAGCGTTTCTACGATCTCCAGCGCCCGCGACTTCCCTGACCCCGGCTCAGGGGACAGGAACGCAAGCCGTGGGGTGGAGTCGAAGCATTCGAGCAGGTGAGCGTGCGCGTCCCACAGTGCCACGGCGACATAGGCAGCCTCGTGGGGGAAGACGTTGAACCGTCGGTGGAAGGCTTCCACCTCGTTGAGCAGCGCGGCCCCGTCGATGGCGGTCATGCGGCGGTCCTCCCTTCGGTGAGCGCGCCGGGCGCTCCGGTGCAGAAGTGCTTGTGCGCCTCGTACTCGGTGACCAGCGCGGCCACGGAGTTGGGGCCGGTGGCGGTGTCGGTCTGGCCGCAGGGGCAGGCGTAGGCGGCGGTGGGGGTGTCGCCGTACCGCTTGGACCAGCGGGCGCCGTCGTGGTGATGCCGGTAGACGGGCGGGGCGTAGACGCGGATGCCGGGCCGGTCCGGCGTCGGGTCGCCGTGGGTGCCCTTCTGCGAGTCAGGGCTAGTTCGGACGCCCTTACGGGCGGCGCCTTTCGGCTCGCCCACGGCCGCCGGATCCACAGCATGTGGAGCGGCCTGCGGACCGTCCGGGGCGGTGGGGATGCTCTTCAGGTGGGGACGGGAGAGGGCGCTCATGCCGCATCCCGGCGGCGGCTGTTGTGGGTGATGGACCAGTTGAGGGCGCTGCGCAGCGTCGAGCGGCACTCGGACGCGGACAGGCCGGCCGTCTCGCCTGCCTCCTGAAGAGCCTGCTCGACCACATGCCGGGGGAGGTCGCCCCACGCGACGAACCGTCCCAGAGCGCGCGCCGCCCGGAACAACGCAGCCTCCCGCCCGCCGTGTTGGGCGGTGGCGACGTTCCGCGTCTCAGCGGCGAGTGCTACCTCCGCATATCGGCGAGATTGCCCCGCTACGGCCACCGAGGGCGCCTCAGAGGCTTTGGGGGCGGGTTGCAGGATGCTTTGGAGCCACGAGGGCAGTGCGGCCGTCTCAGGGGCGCTCAGAGCCTCGTAGCGTCCGGCGGGCAGGATGCTGCCGGCGGCGACGACGTAGCCGCCCCACGCGCGAGTGTCGACCGAAGCGGCAACCGTGCCCGCCGTGTTGGCGAGCCGAACCCCGTTCGGCGCGGTGAAGTACAGGTGCGTTCCGCCGCTGGTGGTCCGCACACGGTAGGTGGTGGGGACGGCGTGCCCGGCGCGCTCGCAGAGCGCTCCAAAGGTTGCCGCGCCGTCAGGCGCGTCCGAACTGCCCTTGTGCTCTGGCGTGTCCAGGTCGACCACGACCAGCCCCGAGGGGCCGGTGGCGATGCCGACGTTGAACGGCGCCCGCGACCACGCGGCCCGGATGCGGTCGGGGTCGGTGGTGGCGCGCTGCTCCCACTTGCGGTGTCCGTCGGCGCACTCGCCGGTTCGGGTGCACGAGCGCTCGCCGTGCAGGGCGGGCGGCTTGCCGTTGGGGCGCAGGGGGAAGACGTGCCAGCCTCGCCCGGCGGCATCCAGGGCGGCGTGCATCAGGTGTTCGTTCACGCGGCCACCTCCAACGCGGTGGTGAGGGTGGCGAGGTAGGCGCGGCCGATCCACTCGGTGTAGGCGGGAGGGAGTGCCTCGCGCAGGCGGAGGTGATCCTCCGACCAGTCGATGCCCTTGGCCCACTGGATCTCGGGGACGGTGGCCTTGCCGCCGCCCTTGCCGTAGGCGGCGACGTAGGGGCCGTCGTGGTACTCGCCGTGGCGCCAGCCGCGCACCCTGCCCCGATGCCGGGGGTGGGGCGGCTGCACCGCCGTCCATCCGCCCAACTCGAAGTAGCGGTGCATGAGCACCCCGAGCCCGAACTGTTCACCGCACAGGCGGATGTCCTTGCGGACCTCGGAGCCGGCCACGTTCTCGATCACGTACGGCCGGCCCGTGGATTCCAGGGCGGCGCGTACGGGACCGATGAGGCGGGGGTAGGTGCGGCCGATCGCCGCGTTACGCGCGGCGTTGGTGCCCTTGGTGGGAGCGCCCTCGCCCTGACAGGGCGGCGAGACGTGGATGAAGTCGTATTCGTGGCCGCGGGCACGGATGTACTCGACGACGTCCCCCTGGTGGAAGGCGTCGCCGCAGTAGTCCGGTTGCGGCTCGATGTCCACGCCGGTGATGTGGACGTTCGGGCCGAACGCGCGCCGCAATCCCTTGGTGCCGCCGCCGATGCAGCAGCAGCCGTCCAGCACCCGGAACGGCACGGCCGGTAAGGCCGGTACTCGCCGGATGTCGAAGGGGTGGGTCATGCTGGATGCCTCCAGTTCTGTGAACGGTGCTGGGTGACAAGGGCGGCCCCGGTTCTTGGCGGAATGGGGGGCCGCCCTTGGCGTAGCTAGAGGTCGGGGGACTCGTCGTTGAGCAGGGCGGCGGGGTTGGGGTGGAACGCCTTGGTGTAGAGGCGGACGCGGTATCCGTCACGGGCGGGCCGGCGCTCGATGGGGTCGCACTCGAACGCGGTGGTCAGGGCGTGCACGATCTCGGGTTCGTCGGCGGGGTCGCAGATGATGCGGATGTCGAACACGGGTCTCCTTCGCGGGTGTTCAGCCGTGGAAGTGGTTGCGCTTGATCACGGCCTTGCGGATGTTGACGGTGGTGCCGCCCTTGTGGCTGCTCGCACTGAAGACCTGCACGGCGATCCATCCGCCGAAGATCACGGCCGCGAGCGTGATGAGCTGTGTGATGAGCGCGGTCAGCGCGGTGATGAACGTGGTCAGCAGGAGCAGACCGCCGCACACGGCGAGGAACCCGACGCCCCCGAGGGCGACGTTCACCGCCGCGCGGGAGACGGCCGGTTTCGCGGCGACCGGTTCCGGCTGCACGGGGTTGATGGCGTAGCCGGTGACGACGCGGCCGTCGGGCAGGACGATGCTCGCCACGGCCGGCACCGTGCCCGGCTGGACCGGAACGACGGGCGCCGACACCGGCACGGCGGGCGGTAGCGGGGTCGGGTGGTGGACCTCTACGGCCCGCTCGTAGGGCCCGTGGCGGGCAGGTTCGGGGTACATGCGGAATCCCTTCCGGTACTAGGCCGGGGAGGTGGAGACACCCCCTTCGGGGTGCCGTGTGGAGGGGCGTTTCAGGGGTCTGAGCAGGCAGCCTCCCCGCCTCCCTGAAACGATGTTTGTGCTGATCAGTGCGGGGAGGCGGGCCCGGGGAGGGGTTTGGGGAGTTCTCCCCGCCTCCCCGGGCCGGAGGCTCGTTCCTCCCCGCTACTGGACGGCGGAAGCGGAACCGTCGGTGTCGCGGTTAGCGAGGGCGCGGGCCACGTCGTCGCGGCGCACGACCATGACCCCGTGGGACTTCTTCGGCTCCTCGCCGTGCTCCTCCAGCAGCCGCTTCAACCGGCCGTTGTTCCACTCGCGGTAGACGGCCGTGTCCAGCGCGTGCAGCCGCTTGAGCACCTCATCGGTGCGCAGCCGGGCGGTGTCGCCGATGACGGCCGCGATGTCGGCGAGCGCGTCGCGCTCCTCGGTGTGGTCGACCACGCGCAGGGTGGCGACACCGTCGCGCAGGGCTTTGGCCCTCGCGGCGATCTCTGCGGCCGGTTCGTCGTCGATGAAGTGTGTGCGCACGGTGATGGACGCCTGACCGGCGGGGATCGTGATTCCGTCGGAGGCGACCACGAGGGTTCCCTTGTCCAGGCCCTGCCGGAGCAGGTGAGGGGCGGCGCCGCCGTTGACGGCCTTGTCCCCCAGCGCCATCCGGGACTGGGATTCGGTGCCGACCACGAGGGAGGCGCGGGTGTGGGCGCCCTCGCGGACCAGCTTGGGAAGGTTCTGGTCGGTGGGGTCCTGCGTGCCCTGCCACATCAGCACATCCACGGCACGGCCCTGGTTGTGAATCTTGCGCACGGCCATGAAGTACCGGGAGGTGGCCTTGGAGCCGCCGTAGGGCCGCTTGTCCTCGCCGACGACCGGGCACATGAACGCCAACTGTGCTTCGTCCACCACCACGATCAGCGGCTCGAACACCACGGTCGAGTCCTGGCGGCGTTCCTCGATCCGCCGGTTCATCTCCTCGACCGCGTCCTCAACCATCTCGGTCGCCTGGATCACGTGGTCGTCGGAGGGTCCCTCGATCAGGATCTGTGCGATGCCGTCGAACATGGCCCAGTCCCCGATGCCCTTGAGGTCGGCGATCCAGAACTGCACCGTGCGGTCCAGCGCCAGCCACAAGGCCAGGGAGCGCAGCGCGGCCGTCTTGCCCTGGTTGGACAGACCCGTGACCAGCAGATGGCGCTGATACACGCTCAGCTCCGCCGCGTCCCCGCGCAGGTCCTGCCCCCACGGGGCCTTGCCGGTCTTGTAGTTCGCGGTCATCGTCTCATCGGTGACCAGCGGAGACGGGCCGATCGGCTCGTCCAGAGCCCCGGAGTCGGCGATCCACAGCCGCACCGTCCGCGCCGCCTCGGGGATCGTGATGAACACCTCGTGTTCGTGCCGGGTCAGGTTTTCGGCGAGCTTCCTGCGCCGCTTCTGCACCTCGTCCGTGGCCACGCCGGAGGGAAGCGTCACGTCCACTTCGACACCGCATCCGGCGATCCGGATCGGGCCGAGCATGGAGGCGCCGGCGTCGCCCATCTCCTTGATGGCGGTCTTGAGCGGGGAGATACCGAGGTCGCGCAGGGCCTTGACCACGATGGACGGGGTGATCGGCTCGCCCTCGCCCGATCGGACGTTGACCGGGAGAGCCCAGTTGGGTGCGGCTTGCTGGCGGCGGCCGACGGACCAGAGGGCGAGCAGGGCGAGGAACGGGCCGATCGTGAGGAGCGGACCCCAGACGACCTGCACGATCCGGATGAGCAGGGCGATGAAGTCGATGGTCGCCGACAGCGGCGTGACGACGTCCCCGACCTGACCGGTGTTGATGGCCATCACGACCCCGAGGGCGACCAGGACACCGACGCCCATCCCGGCCCCGACAGCCACGCCCTTGGCAGCGTCGACGGGCGAGTGCAGGAGGTCCATGCGGCGGTGGTGGCGGGCGGCACGGAAGCGCTGCAACCGCTCCTCCCACTCCTGCGCCAGCTCCAAGTTCCCCGCCGCTTCAGCCGCCCGGATCATCCGCTCGTAGCGGGACCCGGTACGGCCGTCCCACGTGCGGCGGGCCACGATCCGCCCGCCGTTGAAGGTGTAGATGCTGTGCCGGGCGATGCCGCGCATGGTCGCCTTGGTGTGCTCGTGCGTGACGCCGTTCTTGATGGCGCGTCCGGAGCGCACCCACAGCGGCACGGGTGCGGGCGGTGCCGGGTCGGGGACCACGGTCAGCGTGGTCACGTTCGCGGTGCCGGCGGGCGGGTCGGTGGGCTTGTGGAGGTGAACGACGTTCTCGGACATGCTGGGAGTGCTCCTGACTGCCCGGATCGGGCGGGAGTCGAAAGAAGAACCGGGGGTGCCGGGGCGGTCGGGTCCGTGGCAGGGACGACCGCCCCGGGGGCAGGTCAGCGGCCCTGACGGGCCTTCTTGTGCACGAGGTACGGGCACCCGTTGCGCATGTGGTCCACGCACTGCGGGCAGTCCTCGCGGGGCTTCAGGTGGCGGTGTGCGCGCCGGTCGTGGGCGTGCTGCCAGCACTGCGGGCACTCGCCAGGAGGCGCCTGCGTGGCGGTCATGGTCACCACCACCCCGACGACTTCTTGGCGGCCTTGGCGCGGGCGGTCTCGGTGATGAGCCTCTGCCGTTCGGCGTGCAGGGCGGTCAGCTCTGCGTTCAGCCGCATCTCTGCGGCCGATCCGGTGGTGTCCATCTGCTGTTCCGCGCGGCCGGT
>NZ_JBFBJT010000141.1:0-18790 GCF_040686175.1 Streptomyces sp. NPDC086077
TCGACGGTTTCCACCTCGTCGACGAGCACTTCCGCACCGCCCCCGCCGAGTCCAACGCACCGTTGCTGCTGGGTCTCCTCGGCATCTGGTACGGCGACTTCCACGACGCCCAGTCGCACGCGGTGCTGCCGTACTCGCACTACCTGTCGAAGTTCACGGCGTATCTCCAGCAGCTCGACATGGAGTCCAACGGCAAGTCGGTGGACCGTGAGGGCCGGGCGGTGGAGTGGCAGACCGGTCCGGTGGTGTGGGGCACGCCCGGCACCAACGGGCAGCACGCCTACTACCAGCTCATCCACCAGGGCACGAAGCTGATCCCGGCGGACTTCATCGGCTTCGCGCGTCCGGTCGCCGAGCTGAGCGACGAGCTGAAGGCCCAGCACGACCTGCTCATGGCCAACATGTTCGCCCAGGGGCAGGCACTCGCCTTCGGCAAGACGGCCGACGAGGTGCGCGCGGAGGGCGTCGCCGAGGACCAGGTGCCGCACCGGACGTTCCAGGGCAACCACCCGACGACCACGATCCTGGCCCGCGAGCTGACCCCGTCGGTGCTCGGCCAGCTCATCGCACTCTACGAGCACAAGGTGTTCGTGCAGGGCGCCGTGTGGAACATCGACTCCTTCGACCAGTGGGGCGTCGAGCTCGGCAAGGTCCTCGCCAAGCGCGTCGAACCCGCCCTGACCGAGGGCGCGCAGGTGCCCGGTCTCGACCCGTCCACGGCCGCGCTCGTGGCCGCCTACCGCGAATTCAGGAAGTGAGCTGACATGCAGATCGGTCTTGTTGGTCTCGGCAAGATGGGCGGCAACATGCGCGAGCGCCTGCGCAACGCCGGTCACGAGGTCGTCGGGTACGACACCAACCCAGAACTCTCCGACGTCGACAACCTCGTCGAACTCGCCGACCGGCTCGCCGCGCCGCGCGTGATCTGGGTCATGGTCCCGGCCGGCGCCGTCACCCAGGGCGTCATCGACCAGCTGTCGAGCGTGCTCAAGCCCGGCGACACCGTCATCGACGGCGGCAACTCCCGCTGGACGGACGACGAGAAGCACGCCGAGGAACTCGACAAGCGCGGCATCCGGTTCGTCGACGCGGGCGTCTCGGGCGGCGTGTGGGGCCTGGAGAACGGCTACGCGCTGATGGTCGGCGGCGAGAAGGAGCACGTCGACCGGCTGAAGCCGATCTTCGAGGCGCTCAAGCCGGACGGCCCCTACGGCTACGTCCACGCGGGCAAGGTGGGTGCCGGACACTTCGCGAAGATGGTCCACAACGGCATCGAGTACGCCATGATGCAGGCCTACGCCGAGGGCTGGGAACTGCTGGAGAAGGTCGACTCGGTCGACAACGTGCGCGAGGTGTTCCGCTCCTGGCAGGAGGGCACCGTCATCCGCTCCTGGCTGCTGGACCTCGCGGTGAACGCCCTCGACGACGACCAGCACCTGGAGAAGCTGCGCGGCTACGCGGAGGACTCCGGCGAGGGCCGCTGGACGGTGGAGGCGGCGATCGACAACGCCGTGCCGCTGCCCGCGATCACGGCCTCCCTCTTCGCGCGGTTCTCGTCCCGGCAGGACGACTCCCCGCAGATGAAGATGGTCGCCGCCCTGCGCAACCAGTTCGGCGGGCACGCCGTCGAGTCGGCGGAGAAGTAGCGGGCCGTGGGGGATCTACTGCTGGTCCGCCACGGTGAGACGGAGTGGAGCGTCACGGGACAGCACACCAGCTGGACCGACCTGCCCCTGACCGGGCACGGCGAGGAACAGGCCAAGTCCCTGGCTCCACTCCTGACCGGGCGGGACTTCGCTCTCGCGCTCACCAGCCCGCTGGGCCGCGCGCGGCGCACCGCCGAACTGGCGGGCCTGGTCGAGGCGATACCCGAGCCCGACCTGCACGAATGGGACTACGGCGGCTACGAGGGGGTCACCACCCGGGAGATCCACCGCACCCGGCCCGACTGGAACCTGTGGACGGACGGGGTGCCGCCAGGCACGGAGGGGCACCCGGGCGAGTCGCCGGCCGAGGTCGGCGCCCGCGCCGACCGGGTCCTCGCCCGGGTCGGCGCGGCGCTCGCCGGCGGCGACGTGGTCCTCGTGGCGCACTCCCACTTCCTGCGCGTCCTGACGGCCCGCCGGCTCGGACTGCCGCCCGCCGGGGGCCGGCTGTTCCAGCTGGCGACGGGGACGGTGAGCCGGCTGTCGACGGAGCACGGCCGGCCGGTCGTCGCCGAGTGGAACATGCGGCCGTAAAAGCCCTGTTGACACGCGTGGTTCGGTCGGGTCAGAGTCGCCCGCGATGGAGATCGACGACCTGACACCGGCCGAACGACGGGTGTGGCATGCCTTTCCGCGCGGGGAGCCGGTGGACTTCCGCGCCGGGCAGGACGAGGACGCGGCGGCGGGCGCCGCGTGGGGACCGGAACGGACCGTACGCGCGGATGTGCTGAGGTCGCTGCTCCTCGACGGCCCCCAGGAGGACGGCGAGATCGCCACGCTCAACCTGGCGGGCGCCCGGATCACGGGCATGCTCGACCTCCAGTACGCCACTTTCGACCACCCCACGCGCCTGCGGCACTGCTACTTCGACGAGGTGCCGCGCTTCTACGGCTGCCGGCTGCGCGAACTCAACCTGAGCGAGTCGGTGTTGCCCGGCCTGGTCTCCCACGGCGTGCAGGTGGAGGGCATCCTGCGCATGACCCGCTCCCGGTTCCGGGGCGTGGTGCGGCTCGCCGGCGCCCAGATCGCCGGGAGCCTGTACCTGGAGGGCGTGGAGATCAGCGCACCCGAGACGACGCAACCGGCGCTCCAGCTCAACCAGGCGACCGTGGGCGACGACCTGTGGGCACCCGGGCTGCGGGTCGAGGGTGAGATACGGCTGACGGGCGCCGAGGTCGGCGGGTCGGTCAACCTCAACGAGGCCGGGCTCAGCCATCCCGAACTCGCCGCCCTCGACGGGGAGACACTCAGCGTCGGCGGCCATGTCCTGGTGCGCCACGCGCGCGTACGGGGCTGGATCGGACTGCGCGGCGCCCGGATCGGGGGGCGCCTGGACCTGTCGTACTCCCAGCTGTCGAACCCCGGCCATGCCGCGCTGCGGGTGAGCAGCAGCACGATCGGTGAGCTCTGGATGCGCAAGGGACCACCCGTGGAGGGCACGCTCAATCTGCGGCGGGCCCAGCTCGAAGTCCTGTTCCTGGACCCGGAGATGCTGCCGGACCGGGTCCTGCTCAACGGTCTCACCTACACCTCGCTCAACCCGCCCGAGCCCGCCGAGCGGCGGCTGCCCATGCTGGAGCGTGACGGCGACGGCTATGTTCCGCACGCCTACGAGCAGTTGACCGCCAGCTACCAGCGCATCGGCGACGACCGTGCCGCCCGCGAGGTCCAGCTCGCCAAACAGCGCCGCCACCGCGCCACGCTGCCGGTGATCGGGCGTTTCTGGGGACATCTCCAGGAGGCCACCGTCGGCTACGGCTACCGGCCGATGCGGGCGGCCGGCTGGCTGCTGTCACTCCTCTGCGTCGGCTCCGTCGTCTACGCCCTGCACCACCCCCCGGCGCTGAAGCCGTCCGAGGCGCCCGGCTTCAACCCGGTGTTCTACACGCTCGACCTGCTGCTGCCGGTGATCTCCTTCGGCCAGGAGCCCGCGTTCGCCCCGCAGGGCTGGTACCAGGCGCTGGCGTACGTCCTCGTCCTCACCGGCTGGATCCTGGCCACGACCGTCGCCGCCGGCGTGACCCGGATGATCAGCCGCCAGTGACCGCCTTCTGGGCGTGCTGGGCGGCGAGGCGGACCGGGGCGTTCGGCGCGCCGTAGCCGCGGTAGCCGTCGTCGCGCTGGACCAGCTCGAAGAAGATCCGGCCGACGGTCTGCGTGTAGCAGTGGCGGAAGACTCCGTGCGCGTCCCGGTCGTAGAGGATGCCGAGGTCGCGGTACGTCCGGATCTCCTCCTCCGGGAGGTCGTGACGGGCCGCGGGCCGCGAGGCGGTGGCAGGTTTCGCGGTCACCTTCGCCGCGCGGATCGCCGGTCCCGGCGGCGACGACTGGTCCTCGGTGGCCCTGTTCACCGCGGCACTGTGCGTCCCGCCGGTCGTCGCCGCGCTGTCGGCCCGCGAGACCCACAGGGTGCCGACCGAGGACCTCGGCGCGGGTGCCCGTGAGTCCGCGCGGCCGGAGACGGTGACCGCCTGACCGGCCCGGTGCGGCCCCCGGCGCCCGGGCGGCGTCCGGGGGCTTGGGCGTAGGAGCACGGGTCGCGGGGCGTCGGCTTCCGGCCGTTGTCAGTGCCGTGCTGAAGAATGCCGCGAAAGAGAGATCAACAACGGCCGTGCCGGGTAGTCGGTCTCGATCACCCACCCGCGAAAGGTCCCGATGATGCCGCTCACCACCGGCCATGCGCACGCCCCGCACGACCGCCGTCCGGCCCGGCTGGTCTCCCGTACCCGCCCCGCCGCCCCGGACACCGCGCGCATCATCTCCGACCCGAGCACGCCGGTCTTCGTCACCGTGCACGCCGACGGCCGCCGCCGCTACGGCTACTGGCGGCCGCACGACCCCGTGACGGGCCAGGGCAGCTGCTACGTCGCCCTGCCTACCGAGGAGTGCGACAGCCTCCACGCGGCAGGCCGGATCACCCTGGGCGAGCCGGTCGTCGACCCGTCGAGGACGACTTACCGCGTCCGTGCCGCACGCACGCCGGCCAGGCCCCTGCGGGCGGTGCCGGGGCCCGTGCTCGCGGCCTGACCGGATCCGGCGGTTCCGTGCCCCGACGGACCAATTCCCGTGCGTTCGGGTGACTACGACGTCCGCATCCGGGAATCCAGCGCAGGCTGGGAGTTCTCACCGCGCCGCGGACCGGACGGAGACACGACGATGGCGACGACCGCAGATCGGGCAGGGACCGCTCAGGCACCGGCGAGCCTTCAGCTGCCGGGACTCGTGCTGGGGGTCGGGCTCGGCGGATTCCTCGACGGCATCCTGCTGCACCAGCTCCTCCAGTGGCACCACATGCTCTCCAGCACGAACACCGACAACGTGGGCGTGAGGTACTACGACCCGAAGACGGTTCCCGGCCTGGAGATGAACACCGTCTGGGACGGCGTCTTCCACACCGTGTGCTGGCTGTCCGTCCTGCTCGGCCTCGCCGTCCTCTACTCCCGCGTGACCCACGACCGCCGCCGCGTGTGGACCTCACGCGTGCTGTGGGGCTGGATCCTGGCCGGCTGGGGCCTGTTCAACCTCGTCGAGGGCGTCCTGGACCATCACATCCTGGGCATCCACCACGTCTACGCGGGCGACGGCCAGACGTGGTGGGACATCGGCTTCCTGGTCCTGGGCGCGCTGCTCGTCGCCGGTGGCCGACTGCTCCGGCGTGGCGGGCGGCCCTTCGAACCCGGCGCTCCGGGCACCGGGCGGGCACCGGGAACCGCCTGATGGAGCACGGTCCGCACCCCGCGGGCGACCACACGGCGGGCGGCCTCCTCGCGGTGCCGGTGCCCGCCCTCGCCCTGCTCCTGTGCGCCGGCGGCTACCTCTA
The DNA here is from genome assembly GCF_040686175.1 of Streptomyces sp. NPDC086077. Taxonomy (NCBI): domain Bacteria; kingdom Bacillati; phylum Actinomycetota; class Actinomycetes; order Kitasatosporales; family Streptomycetaceae; genus Streptomyces; species Streptomyces sp. NPDC086077. The sequence goes on from NZ_JBFBJT010000141.1 coordinate 5,527, forward strand.
CCTGGCCCACCGGGCCCGGCGCCGCAACCCGTCCCGGGGCTGGAGCCGGTGGCGGACGGCCGGCTTCACGACGGGGCTTGCCCTGCTCGCCGTGGCGCTGCTGCCGCCGATGGCGGCCCATGCCCACACGGACTTCAGGGTCCACATGGCCCAGCACCTGCTCGTCGGCATGTACGCCCCACTCGCCCTGGTGCTGGGCGCTCCCCTCACGCTGCTGCTGCGCACCCTTCCCCCGGCGCGCGGCAGACGGCTCTCGGCCCTCCTGCACAGCCGCCCCGCCCGGACGCTCACGCATCCGGCCATCGCCTGGCTGCTGTCCACCGGCAGCCTCGTGGCCCTGTACTTCACCCCGCTGTACAACACCCTGACCGCCCAGCCGGCCGGGCACTGGCTGCTGCACGCCCACTTCCTGGTCGCCGGCTGCCTCTTCGCCCACGTCGTCGCCGGTCCGGACCCCGCACCGGCCCGGCCCGGCGTGCGTGCCCGCCTGGTCTTGCTCGGCGCCGCCATCGCCGTGCACGCAGTCGTCTCGCAGCTGATGTACGGCGGCTTCTGGGTCGACGTCCACGCGCCCGCCGCCGAGGTGCGGACAGCGGCGGAGATCATGTACTACGGCGGTGACATCGCCGAGCTCCTGCTCGCCGTCGCCCTCGTCACGACGTGGCGCCCCGCACCCCGCGCCCGCCTCGCGTCGCCTCGGCCCGGCCGCGTCTTCGGCTGAGCGCCCTACCGCCACCTGGCCGACGCGCGGGGCACGTGGCGTGTGGCCGGGCCGCAGGCTGGTAACCCGCACGCACGTCGGTGTCGCGACGGCGGCGGACGGTCGCAGTAGGGAGTGATGATGGGAGCGGAGGCGGGCAGGCAGGGGGACGGCGGGGCGGGCGCGAGGAAGGCCGACGAACTCGACCCGAAACGCTGGAGCGCCCTGTGGGTCACACTCGTGGCCGGATTCATGAGCCTGCTGGACGTCACGATCGTCGCGGTGGCGCTACCGTCCATGCAGCGCGACCTGCAGGCCACGGCTCCCGCCATCCAGTGGGTCGTCTCCGGGTACGCCCTCTCCTTCGCCCTGGTCCTCGTCACGGCGGGCCGCGTCGGCGACACGATCGGCCGACGGCGCATCTTCCTCATCGCCCTGGCCGGCTTCGTCCTGTGCAGCGCCTGCGCCGGGGCCGCGCCGTCGATCGCGCTGCTCGTCGTGGCCCGCGTCGCGCAGGGCGTGTGCGCGGGCTGTCTGGCACCGCAGAACTCCGCCCTCATCCAGCAGATGTTCCGGGGCGCCGAGCGGGGCCGGGCCTTCGGTCTGTTCGGCGCCACGGTCGGCATCTCCAGCGCGGTCGGCCCGGTCGTGGGCGGGCTGATCCTGACTTTCGCGGACGGCCCCGGGGGCTGGCGCTGGATCTTCTACGTCAACGTTCCGGTCGGCGTGGTCGCGCTGATCCTCGGCCTCCGGCTGCTGCCCGAGACAGCGCCCTCCGGCGGTCAGCGGCTCGACCTGCCCGGCGTCGCGCTGCTGGGCGCGGGGGTGCTGTCGGTGATGCTGCCGCTGGTGCTCGCCGAGTCGGGCGGTCTCCGCATGCTGTGGTGGCTGTTCCCGGTCGCGGCGGCGTTCCTCGTGGCCTTCGTCCACTGGGAACGACGGGTCGCGGCACGCCACGGCCAGCCGCTCCTCGATCCCCGGCTCGCCACCTCGACGCGCGGGTATGTCACGGGTGCCGCCATCGCCACGCTGTACTTCGTGGGGTTCAGCGGGGTGTGGCTGGTGTTCGCGCTGTTCTTCCAGGACGGGCTGGGCTACTCACCTCTGGAGTCCGGGCTCGCCGTGACGCCCTTCGCCATCGGTTCCGCCGTGGCCGCGGCGGTGGCCGGCCGGCTGGTGGAGCGGCTGGGACGACTCCTGACGGTGTGCGGACTCGCCGCCGTCGTCGTGGGCCTGGGAGGGGCGGCGCTGATCCTGCGGTGGGCACCCGGCGGCACGGCGGTGTGGCTCCAGGCCCTGGCGCTGCTCGTCGGCGGGATCGGCAGCGGCTGCGTGATCTCCCCCAACGTGACCATGACCCTGCGGGACGTGCCGGTGCGGATGGCGGGAGCGGCGGGCGGGGCCCTGCAGACCGGACAGCGGCTGGGCGGCGCCGTGGGTACGGCGGCGCTGCCCGGCCTCTTCTACATGACCCTCGGAGACGGCGGTCAGGGCCACTACCGGTCCGCCGTCGCGCTTGCGGTCGGCTGCGGCGTCCTGCCGGTACTGGGCGCGTTCGCGCTGGCCGTACGGGACTGGCTGCGGGACCACCAGCGGAACGGACGGGGCTGTCCCGACGAGATCGCGCACAGCCACGCGCACGCCTGTCAGCCCTGAGACCCACCGGTCCGCGCACGAGCTACCGCGCCCCGGGCCCGGGTGCCCCGCAGGTGGGGTGCCGTCAGGCCTGCCGGAAGGTCTCCGTGGCCTGCCGGCGGCGCAGTTCCTCCAGCGTGGCCTGCTGGCGTTCGGCCCGTGCCAGCAGGTCGTCCAGCTGTCCGGCGTCGAGCCGGCCGTCGGTCTCGGCCACCTGGCGGAGGGTCTGCCACGCGGCGGCCTTGCCCAGCACCCCGAGGCGCAGGCCCTCCAGCTCCACCAGCGAGGTCAGCGGCGAGCGGCCCACCAGGCGCCCGTTGCTCTTCAGCCGCCCCACCTTCTCCGCCGCCCAGGCCAGGGACACCTTGTAGTGCCGCACCGGCACGCCGAGCGTGTCCATGATCGCGAGCAGACTCGCCCGGTCCTCGGTGATCTCCCGCGCGACGGTGCTCAGGACCGGTCCCGACGGCGACTCCTCCAGTGCTCCGGCCAGTGAACGGGCCCGGTCGGTGCCCGCGGTGGCGCCTGCCAGGTGGTCGTTGAGATAGATGCCCAGCAGGTCGGCGCCGTCCGTGCCGGTGCCGTCCGTGTGCGCTTGGTCGTTCATGTGCCCCTCTTTTCGGGCGAGCGGTGCGTCAGATGTCCGGGCCGTGCTGCCTTCTCGATGCGCCGAGTACCCACCGCGTCCGGACCTGCCTCACCCGCCCCGCTCAGCGTGGGGCAGCGCCGTACGCACGCTCCACCCGGAGCCGGATCACGAGGCGGCGGTCGCGGACCATGGCGGCGCGGTAGTCGTCCCAGTCGGAGTGCTCGCCACCGATGTCGCGGTAGAGGCGGACGAGTTCCTCGACGGTGTCGTCGTGCGGGTCGGCTGCGACGGGCGTGAGGTCGGCCGTGCCCTCGGCGACGGTGTAGGCCCAGTGGTCCTCCGTGGTCACGTGGTAGGAGGCTCGGGGGTCGCGGCGCAGGTTGCGGGTCTTGGCGCGGTCGTCGGTGACCGAGATCCGGATGGTCCGCTCACCGGGGTAGTAGGCGTGCATCACGTTCGACAACTGGGGTCGGCCGTCCCGCCGGAGGGTGACCAGCACCCCGCTGTGGCCTTGGGAGAGCAGCTTCAGCAGTGCGTCCTCATTCATGACTCGCTCAACCTCCGCCGGAACTTCGCCATTCCCAATGAGTAGACACTGTCTACGCAGCAGTGGTAGACAGTGTCCATGGATGAGAGTGAGTCCCCCGCCGGCCTGCGCGCCCGGCTCGTCGACGTCGGCGTCGACCTGGTGACCCGCGAGGGCGCCCAGGCGCTCACCCTGCGCGAGATCGCCCGCCGGGCCGGCGTCTCGCACGGGGCCCCGCGCCGCTACTTCCCCACGCACCTGGAGCTGCTGTCGGCCATCGCCCGCCGCGGCTTCACCGAACTCGCCGCCCGCACGACGACGCCCGGGGCGACGGTCGGGGACCCGCGCGCACGGCTCGCCCGACTGGCCCGGACCTACCTGGAGTACGCGCTGGAGAACCCCGGCATGTACGAGCTGATGTTCCGCCACGACCTGCTGGAGAGCGGCCACCCGGGCCTGCGGGACACCAGCCTTCCCCTGTTCGGCGTCCTGGTGGAGCTGGTCGGCCAGGTCCGCCCCGACGCCGACGCCCGGGCCGTCGCCGGAGCCCTCTGGGCTCAGCTGCACGGCATCGCCCAGCTGTGGACCTGGGGCAGCCTCCAACTGGCCACCGGCGCCGACTTCACCGCGCTCGTGCACACCGCCCTCGATGCCCACCTAGGTCCGGAGGGCGAGCGGTGAACCCCCGGCTCGCCCTGGTGAGCAGCGTGGTCGGTGCGATGGTCGTCGCACTCGACGGCACGGTGCTGACCATCGCGCAGCCATCCTGCAACAGGACCTGGACGCATCCTTCGCCCAGGTCCAGTGGACCAGCACCGGCTATCTGATCTCCGTCGCCGCCCTGCTGGTGTTCGGCCCTGGCCTGCCTGGTGCACGCGCTGGTCACGCCGACGCCCGCGACCTGCGTCATGGCGACGGTGGCAGCCGTGGCGTTCGTCGTCCGTGAACGCCGTACCGCGCAGCCCCTGGTGCCCGCGGACGTCATCGGCTCATCTCCCGTCGCCGCCGCGCTCGGTGTGCTCACGGCAGCGTCCGCGGCCCTGTCGGGCACCCTCTTCGCCGGCACCTACTTCCTTCACCGCGCCCTCGGCCTCGATCCGCTGCGCAGCGCCCTGCTCACCCTGCCGCTCGCGGTGCTGATGGTGGCGTCGGCGCCCCTGTGCGCGGTGCTGCTGCGCCGGGCGGGCGCGCGCCGAACGGCCGTGGCGGCGATGACCGTCCTCGCCGTGGTCGTCCTGGTGCTCGCCCCCGCCACCGGCCCGCTCCCCCTGGCCGCCGGATTCGCCTTGCTCGGCGCCGGGTTCGGCACGGTCATGGTGGCGGGGCCCATGTCGTCGTCCGGCAGGCCCCGGTGGCGTCGGCGGGGGTCGAGGGCGGCCTGCAGCAGACGGCGATGAACGTCGGGCCGGTGCTCGGCGTGGCGGTGGCGACGACGCTCATGGGCGCGGGCCGTGCGCCGTTGCCCGTCCTCGCCGGTTTCGCCGCGCTGGGTGCGGTGGCGGCTCTGCTGCTGCCGGGACGGGACGAGACGAAGGACGCGACTCGGGCACATCGCGATCATCCTGCCGGCCCTTTGCGTATTCCTGCGCGACGATGAGGTCTGAGGGTGCGCGGGCGGGGTATCTCCGATCCCACCTCGAAGAACGAAAGCGGAGGCAGGGCGATGGCAGTGCTGCGACAAGAGGTGGACCCGCGCGATGTGGGGCTGGACGGGAAGACGCTGGACCGCATCGACCAGTACTTCGCACACCACGTGGACGAGGGCAGACTGCCCGGCTTCCTCGTCTGCGTCGCGCGCGGCGGCCGCGTCGCGCACCTCACCGCGCACGGCCACCGTGACATGGCCGCCGGGCTGCCCGTCGAGCCCGACACGCTGTGGCGGATCTACTCGATGACCAAGCCTTTCACCGCGGTCGCCGCGCTGATGCTGGTGGAGGACGGCCGGCTGTCGCTGGACGACCCGGTCGCCCGCCATCTGCCGGCCTTCGCCGACGTGCCGGTCTACGAGGGCGGCTCCGGCGCGGACACCCGGACCCGCCCGGCCGCCGGGCCGATGTTGATCCGGCACCTGATGACCCACACCTCGGGGCTTACCTTCGGCTTCTACCACTCGCACCCCGTCGACGCCCTCTACCGCGAGGCCGGTCTCGAGTCGTCGGTGCCGCCGGGTGCGAACCTCGCCGAGACGATCGACGTGTACGCGAGCCTGCCGCTGCAGTTCGAGCCGGGCACGCAGTGGAACTACTCGGTCGCCAGCAACGTCCTCGGCAGGGTCATCGAGGTGGTGTCGGGGCAGCCGCTCGACGTGCACCTGGCGGAGCGGATCTTCCGCCCGCTCGGGATGCCGGACGCCGGCTTCGAGGTCGACGTCCGACAGGCGGACCGGCTGGCCGAGATGTACGGGGAGAAGGAGGACGGCACCGGCATCGAGCCGATCCCCGGCCTGCCGCTGCGTGGCCGGCCGCGGTTCCTGTCGGGTAGTGGCGGCATAGTGGCGGGCGCCTACGACATGCACCGCTTCATGGAGCTGCTCCGTCGCCGCGGGGAACTCGACGGGGTACGGCTGCTCACTCCGCGGACGGTGGACATGATGACCTCCAACCAGCTCCCCGGCGGCGCCGACCTGCGCTCCTTCGGCAGCCACCCGGCCCATGACGAGCCCGGCAACGACGGCGTCGGCTTCGGTCTCGGCGTCTCCGTGGTCATCGACCCGGACCGCACCCTCGCGCCTGCCGGGCTCGGCACCTTCGGCTGGACCGGGGTGGCGACCACGACGTTCTGGGTCGACCCGAGCCGGGATGTGACGGTGCAGTTCATGACCCAGGTGCGGCCCCGCACCTCGCACACCATGTTCCGCGACCTCAAGCAGCTGGTCCACGAGGCGGTCAAGGACGGGTGAACGGGATCCCCGCACGCGTGAGTTCGTCCAGCCACTGCTCGGACCGGGCCGCCGTCCCGGCGGCCCGGCTGAGGCCGGGCGGCAGCGAGCCGTCCAGGACGTGCCGGACGCCCACGGCCAGCGGGCGCGAGACACAGCGGGCCATCGCGCTCTCCTCCTCGTCCCCCACCAGGTCGAGAAGGTAACCACCCGACCAGGTCCGCCCCGCGGCGCCGCGCACCTCCAAGGAGACGGCGAGCACGACCCGGTCCCGATCGGCGTCCGTCGTCGGATGACGCCGCGCCAACTCCTGCGCCAGTGCGCCGATCCGGGCGTCGTCCCCGGCCCTGAGCTCCTCGAACACCCCGCCCCAGGCCTTCAGCCAGCCCTTCAGCCGCAGCGTGCCCCGCACGAAGGTGCGCGGCGTCCAGGCCGCCGGCAGGCCGTACTGGGCGATGAAGGGGACGCTGTCCCGGTTGGGGTAGGCCTCGAAGGTCTCGCCGCCGACGGCGTGCGGCCGCGTCGCCTCCCAGGGCCGCTCCGCGAGGGCCTCCTCGCCGTCCTCGATGTACCGGGCGGGCGAGCGCAGCGCGCCCAGGACCCCGGCCGGCGCCCAGCTGAACCGGTACCGGAAGTCGTTCGGCACCGCCGGGACGCCACCGCAGTACGAGGTGAAGTGGTACGACGCCGGGTCCGCGTCGCCGATCGCCGCGCGGGCCCGGGTGACGAGGCTGTGCGCGAAGAGGTGGTCGATCCCCGGGTCGAGGCCCGCCTCGGTGAGGACGACCAGCCCGGCCCGGGTGGCCGCGGGCACCTGCTCGAGCACCGCTTCGGACACATAGCTGGAGCAGGCGAAATGGGCGCTCCGCGCGACGCAGGCCGCGAGCAGCGCGGCATGGTCGGACGCGGGCAGCATCGACACGACGACGTCGCCGGGCGCCAGTTCGGCGGTGAGCGCGGGGAGCGTGTAGGCGCGGGGTTCGGCGCGGCCGGTGAGACCCAGCCGGTCGAGGGCTTCGGCGGCGCGGTCCCGGGTGCGGTGCCACAGCCGTACCCGCTCGGCGGTGTCGCACAGCATGGCCGGTCCGCTGCCGGTGGACAGTCCGGCGCCGACCCAGTGGACCGTGCCACTGGCGGGAGCACGCTCGTCAGTCACCTTGTGACTCCCCCTTCGTGACGGCCGATTCGCTGATCGCCGCCTGGAACCGTTCGCGGCAGCGGCCCCACGCCCCGCCCGTGCGGAAGTCGAGAAGCTGGGGCGTGAGCGCCGCCGAGAAGTCGGTGCTGGACTCCTTCGGCAGCAGGGACGGCAGGTTGTCGATGGCGATCAGGTCGAGCTCGGGCTCCTTGCGCAGCCGCCGTACGGGCTCGGCCCAGTCGGTGACGCGGTCGTAGACCGGCAGGACGTTGAGGGGGGAGCCGACGTCGCAGGTGACGTCGCAGACCGTGCGCAGCCGCCGGGCGGCGTCGTCGAGGTCCTGCTCGCGCAGGAACGGCGGCACCGGGGTGGTGGCGAGCACCGCGTTGACCAGGACGTCGTGGCCCAGCAGGGCCGGGCGGTCCAGGGCGCGGGTCTCGGCGAGGTCCCAGCAGGTGGGCTCCACGCCGGCCGACCGGAGGGCGACGCGCGCGCCCCGTCCGCTGCGGCCCAGGGCGCCGACGACGAGTGCCGTGAGGTCCGTGTCCCCGGCGGCGGGGCGCAGGGTCTCGTCCAGCTCGTCCTTGCCGGTGGGTGTCAGGGGGGCGGTGAGCCGCCCGCGGTGCTGGAGGACGGCGAGCGCGGCGCCCAGGTAACCGGCCCAGAAGCCGAAGGCGGCCAGCCGGCGACCGTCGTCGTCGACCAGGTACTCCAGGTCGAGCAGGGTCCCGCCACCGGTGGTGAAGCGACGCAGCAGGTCGGCGGCGCCGGGCTGGCCCTTGTAGGCGTGGCCGAAGTAGACGTGCCGGTGGGTCAGGGCGTTCGGCTGCTCCGGGAGCTCCTTCAGGCCGAGGATCACGGTGTCGGGCGGCGCCGCCGCCCAGGAGCCAGGGGCCGCGACGCGGCAGCCGGCCGCCTCGTACTCCTCGACGGGAAACACCCGCTGGGGTGACTCCTCGACCGTGACGGTGACCCCGCTCCCGGTCAGGCGGCCCGCGTCGGTGGGGACGATGGGCGTGCGGCGTTCGGTTCGGCGGGTCTCGTGGCGCAGCCACAGGTGCAGCTCGGTCATACGAGGTTGGCCTCCGGGCGCGGGGCGTCGGCCGCGAAGCGGTCGGCGCTCAGGGGGCGGACGTCCACGAAGGGTACGCGGCCGAGGTACAGGTCGCGGACGACCTCGCCGACGGCCGGGCCCTGGAGGAAGCCATGGCCGGAGAAGCCGGTCGCGTACAGGAAGCGGGACGGTGAAGGCGCCTCGCCGATCAGGGCGTTGTGGTCCGGGGTGATCTCGTACAGGCCGGCCCAGCCGCCGGTGCGGCGCAGGTCGAGAAGGGCGGGGGCGCGCCGGGCCATGGCGTCGCACAGGCCCGGGATCCAGCGGTCGTGGGTGTCGGTGGCGAAGCCCGGGGTCTCGTCCGGGTCGGACATGCCGACGAGCAGCCCGGGGCCTTCGGTGTGGAAGTAGAGGCTGGTGCCGAAGTCGATGGTCATGGGGAGCGCCGGCGGCAGGCCGGGGACCGGTTCGGTGACCGCGATCTGGCGGCGCAGCGGCTCCACCGGCAGGTCGACGCCGACCGTCGCGGCGACCTGCCCCGACCAGGCGCCGGCCGCGCAGATCACCGTGTCGGTGGCGATCCGGCCCCTGCTGGTCATGACGGCGGTGATGGTGTCGCCGTGCAGTTCGATGCCGGTGACCTCGCAGTGCCGCAGGACGGTGGCCCCGTGGCGGCGGGCGGTGGCCGCGTAGCCGTGGACGACGGCCTCAGGGGTGCAGTGACCGTCGTCGGGCGAGTAGGCCGCGGCCCGCAGTCCGTCGGTGGTGATCAGCGGCGACAGGCGGCGGGCCTCGGCCGGGTCGGTCAGCCGGCTGGGCACGCCGAGGTCGTTCTGCAGCCGCACGCCCGCCTCGAACGCGGCGACCTCCTGCGGCGTCGACAGCAGGAAGAGGTACCCGACCCGGTGCAGGCCGATGTCGTACCCGGTGTCCTGCTCGAAGCGGCCGAACGCCTCCAGGCTGCGCGCGCCGAGCTGGATGTTGAGTTCGTCGGAGAACTGCGCCCGCACTCCGCCGGCCGCCTTCGAGGTGGAGCCGCAGGCGAGTTCGCCGCGCTCGACCAGGACCACGTCGGGGACACCGGCGCGGGCCAGATGGCAGGCGATGCTGGTGCCCATCACACCACCGCCGACGACGACGACCGAGGCTCGTTCCACCACGCGGCGCTCCTTCGGGCGGGGGTTGCCCCGGCATGCTCACCGGGGCTGCTCTCCCGTATCCCCCTTCTGTTCCCCCTTCTGTCCGCTCAGCACACTTCCCGCTCCGGGTCAGGACCAGTGCGCGACCGCGTCCAGGTGCGGCAGATGGTGGTCCAGTCGCTCCCGCTTCGTCCGCAGATACGTGATGTTTTTCTCGCACGGCGGGATCAGCAGCGGCACCTGCTCGGCGACCGTGATGCCGTGCCGCACCAGCGCCTCCCGCTTGCGCGGGTTGTTGGACATCAGCCGTACGGAGGACACGCCGAGATCGCGCAGGATCTCCGCGGCGACGCCGTAGTCACGGGCGTCGACCGGCAGGCCGAGCGCCAGGTTGGCCTCGACGGTGTCCAGGCCCTCCGCCTGGAGGGCCATCGCGCGCAGCTTGCCGAGCAGGCCGATGCCGCGGCCCTCGTGCCCTCTCAAGTAGACGACGACGCCGCGCCCTTCGGCGGCGACGGCCCGCAGGGCGGAGGCGAGCTGGTCGCCGCACTCGCAGTGCTGGGAGCCGAAGGCGTCACCGGTCAGGCACTCCGAGTGCAGCCGGGTGAGGACGTCCTCGGTGCCGATGTCGCCGTACACCAGGGCCACTTGTTCGTCGCCGCGGTCGTGGTCGAGGTAGCCGACCGCCCGGAATTGCCCGTACACCGTGGGCAGTGGCGCATTCACGATGCGTTCCACACCGGTGCGCTGAGCTGATTTCTTGCCTATGACGCCGATGTTTTCTGTCATGATCTGTTTCCTAAGCAGAGACGAAAGGCCGTGAAGAAATGAGTGGTTCGGAAATACGCTCGGCGGGATCCGGCGCGGTGGGGCACGGTCTGCTGCCCGGGGACACCTCGGAGGACGTACGGACGCGGGGCGCCGATGTCTCACGCCAGGTCGCCGTCCTTCCCGTGGGCAGTTTCGAACAGCACGGGCCGTACCTTCCGCTCGCGACCGACACACTCGTCGCCTGCGCCGTCGCGCGGGAGATCGCGGACACGTACCCCGTGCACCTCCTTCCTCCGGTGACGATCTCCTGCTCGCACGAGCACGCGGCCTGGCCGGGGACCGTCAGCATCTCCTCCGTGACCCTTCACGCGGTGGTACGGGACATAGCCGAGTCGCTCCGCCGCTCGGGCGTCGAGGCGCTGGTCCTCGTCAACGGGCACGGTGGAAACTATGTCCTGGGAAACGTCGTTCAGGAATCCTCCGCGCGAGGTGAGCGAATGGCGTTGTTCCCGGCCGCGGAGGACTGGGAGACGGCACGGGAGCGTGCCGGGGTGCGGACCTCGCTGCTCACCGACATGCATGCGGGGGAAATCGAGACCTCCATCCTTCTGCACACTCATCCGGAATTGGTCAGGCCCGGACATGAGAGCGCCGATTTCGTGGCGGACGACCGGCGTCATCTGCTCAGCCTGGGTATGTCCGCCTACACCGATTCGGGCGTCATCGGCCGTCCTTCACTGGGGGATGCGGAAAAGGGCAAGGTGCTGCTGGCGAGCCTGGCGGAGTCGTTCGGAGCGTATTTCTCGCTGCTGCTGGGCGACCCGGAGTAGCACGGGCGGCTGCGCAGGCCCGTGTACCAGCGGGCAACGAGGACGAGGACGCCGGGCAGGCTCGCCACGAGGCTCAGCACGCCGTACACCACCGCGACGGCCAGTCCGTGGCCCGCGCCGAGCCCGGCGGCGCCGAACGCCCAGGCGGTGACGCCCTCGCGCGGCCCCCAGCCGCCGACGTTGAGCGGCAGGCTCATCGCGAGCAGCGCGAGCACCGCGAGCGGCAGCAGTACGATGACGGAGGCACCGGTGCCGGTGACCCGGGCGGCGAGCAGGAACATCGCCACGTAACCCGCGAGGACCACGACGGACGAGCCGATGACGCCGGGCCCGTTGCGGCGGGACAGCAGGGCGTCGCGGGCCTCGGCGAGCAGGGCGCGGCGCCGGCGGGCGGCCGGGGTCCGGTTCATGCGCACGGCCAGACCGATCGCGAGGGCACCGGCCGCGGCGAACACCAGCAGCAGGACGATGTGCCGGGTCTCGTCGAGCACCGGGGACGGGACGGTCAGCAGGACCGCCACCCCGGCCACGGCCAGCACCACCTGGCCCGCGGTCCGTTCCAGGACGACCGAGCGGACGCCGCGGCCGAGGTCGCCGGCGCTCCGGCCGTGCCGCACCGCCCGGTGCACGTCGCCGAGGATGCCGCCGGGGAGGGCCGCGTTGAGGAACAGGGCGCGGTAGTAGTCGGCGAGCGCCGGTCCCAGCGGCAGCCGGATGTGCAGGCTGCGCGCCACCAACTGCCAGCGCCAGGCGCTGAACGCGGTGGTGAGCAGGCCGATGCCGAGGGCCGCCAGCAGCGTGAGGGCGTCGATCCGGCGCAGCCCGTCGAGGAGGACGCCGGTTCCCATGCGCCACATCAGGATGGCGAGGATGGCGGCACCGGCGAGCGTGCCGAGGTGGGTGCGCAGGGCGCGGGCGGTGGGCCGGGCACGGGGGCGCGAGGGGACGTGGACCGCCCGCGCCGGTGTGGGGGCGCTCACCGTCGGGGCGCTCATGACGCCCCGCCCGCCTGCCGGGCCAGCGCCAGGAGGTCGCTGTGGTGGACGGTGACGCGCAACTCGCCCGCCGCGCACTCCGCGAGACGGGCGGCGAGGTACTTCCCGGCCGGTGCCGCCAGTTCGGGGCGCTCCTCGACGGCCGCGCCGACCCAGCCGCGCAGCCACTGGGCGGTCAGCTCGGCCTCGTCGGGGCCGAGCCGCCAGGGGCTGGGCTGTACGCGCACGGTCGCGCCGCGCTCGGCGAAGGCGTCGCACGCCGCCGTGACCGCGTCCGGGCCGAGCAGGCCGCCCCGGCGCTGGTGCGCGTTGAACGCCTCGGTGATCTGCGCGTCGAGCGGGTGCGGCGGGGTGAGTTCGACGCGGCCGGCCACCGACAGGGTGAGCAGCGCCGGGCAGCCGGCCCCGGTGCAGGCGGCGGCGAGGGTGTCGATCTCCTCGCGGGTGAGGACGTCGAGCAGTGCGGAGGCGGTGACCAGCGAGGCGCCGGCCAGTGCGTCCGGGGTGAGGCGGGCGACGTCGCCGCGCCGGGTCTCGACGGTGACGCGGCTGCCGTCGGCGCCGGACCGCGGGGAGGCGACGGCGGCGAAGTGCAGGAGGTAGGGGTCGCGGTCGTGCAGGATCCAGTGCTGGGCCCCGTCGAGCCGGGGGGCGAGCCAGCGCCCCATCGAGCCGGTGCCGCAGCCCAGGTCGTGCACGACGGTCCCGCCTGCCCGCGCCGGCAGGTCGGCCAGCCGGTCGCGCAGCGGATCGAGCAGGTCGTTCGCCCGCGCGGCCGCGTCGGCGCCTTCGCGCAGCTCCAGCCACTCGGGCGCGTAGCGCGGCTGCTCCTCCCCGGGCTCGGCCTCCCGCAGCCGCAGGGTGGGGCGCTCCCCGGGGCGGGGGCCGGCGGGGCCGGCACCGGGGATGACGGTGGCCGGGCCGGGCGTCGGCCCGTCGGCGGACGCGGCAGATCGGAAGAGGGAATTCCTCCCCCTTGTCGCGATCTTTGTGGCGATCCGTCACCGTG
>NZ_JBFBJT010000142.1:0-18598 GCF_040686175.1 Streptomyces sp. NPDC086077
GCGACTCGCACTGCGGGTAGTCCCACTGCGTGATGGTCACGCCGTCCGTGTGCCGCACCCAGATCGGGGCGTGGTCGACGATGGGCTCGCTGGACATGATCACGCCGGCGGCGTGCACGCCCATCTGCCGCACCAGGCCCTCGACGCCCTTCGCGGTGTCGATGACCTTCTTGACGTCCGGCTCGTTCTCGTACATCCCGCGGATCTCGCCCGCCTCGCTGTAGCGCGGGTGCGAGGGGTTGGTGATGCCGTCGAGGTCGATGCCCTTGCCGAGGACGTCGGCGGGCATCGCCTTGGTGAGGCGGTCGCCCATCGCGTACGGGTAGCCCAGCACGCGCGCCGAGTCCTTGATGGCGTTCTTCGCCTTGATCTTGCCGTAGGTGCCGATCATGGCGACCTTGTCGGCGCCGTACTTCTCCGTCACGTACCTGATCACCTCGACGCGCCTGCGCTCGTCGAAGTCGATGTCGACGTCGGGCATGGAGACGCGCTCGGGGTTGAGGAACCGCTCGAAGATCAGGCCGTGCGGGATCGGGTCGAGGTCGGTGATGCCCATGGCGTAGGCGACGATCGAGCCGGCCGCGGAGCCTCGGCCGGGGCCGACCGCGATTCCGTTGTTCTTGGCCCACATGATGAAGTCGGCGACGACGAGGAAGTAGCCCGGGAACCCCATCTGGATGATGACGTCCATCTCGTACTCGACCTGCTTCTGGCGGTCCTCGGGGATGCCGCCGGGGAAGCGGCGCTCCATGCCGCGGCGCACCTCCTCCTTGAACCAGGTGACCTCGGTGAAGCCCTCGGGGATGTCGAACTTGGGCATGAGGTCGCGCTTCTCGAACATGCCGTCGGTGTCGACCATCTCGGCCACCAGGAGCGTGTTGGCGCAGCCCTCCTGCCAGGCGTCCGAGGAGTCGATGGCGTACATCTCGTCCGTGGACTTCAGGTAGTAGCCGGTGCCGTCGAACTTGAAGCGGTCGGGGTCGGAGAGGTTCTTGCCGGTCTGGATGCACAGCAGCGCGTCGTGGGCGCCCGCCTCGTGCGCGTACGTGTAGTGCGAGTCGTTGGTGACCAGCGGGGGGATGCCGAGCTTCCTGCCGATCTCCAGAAGGCCGTCGCGGACCCGGTGCTCGATCTCGATGCCGTGGTCCATCAGCTCCAGGAAGTAGCGGTCCTTGCCGAAGATGTCCTGGTAGTCGGCGGCCGCCTTCAGCGCCTCGTCGTACTGGCCGAGGCGCAGCCGGGTCTGGAGCTCGCCGGAGGGGCAGCCGGTGGACGCGACGATCCCCTCGGACCACTGGGAGATCGTCTCCTTGTCCATCCGGGGCCACTTCTGGAGCCACCCCTCGGCGTACGCGTCCGAGGACAGCCGGAAGAGGTTGTGCAGGCCCGTCTTGTTCACGGCCCACATCGTCTTGTGGGTGTAGCCGCCCGAACCGGAGACGTCGTCCCGCTTCTGGTGCGGCTGGCCCCACTGGATCTTGCGCTTGTTACGCCGGGACTCGGGGGCGACGTACGCCTCGATGCCGATGATCGGGGTGACGCCCGCCTTCTTCGCGCTGTGGAAGAAGTCGTAGGCCCCGTGGAGGTTGCCGTGGTCGGACATGGCGATGTGCGTCATGCCCATCTCGTTGCACGCGTCGAACATGTCCTTCAGCCGCGCGGCACCGTCCAGCAGCGAGTACTGGGTGTGGACGTGCAGGTGCGTGAACGGCGGCTTCGACACGGCTTCGGCCTCCAAGGAAAACGTACGTCGACGGGGGTCCGACAGGCTGCGGACAGTCTGGGGACAGCGTCGAAGTCTATGCCCCGGCTCTGACACTCGACGGGCACTCCCACGTACCTTCGTGCGTTGGAAGGTGGCGGACTGGCTGTGCCGGTGTGCGCGCGCCATCCGTCCCACAGGTCACGCACGACCCGCACCAGGAGGCACCCAGCGATGTCGTTCCCCCAGCTCGACGACGAGCACCGCGGCGAGGAGATCCTCGCCGTCTTCGACACCGCCTTCGGCGAGCTGCTCGCCGCCGACCCGGCCGCGTTCCGGGTGAAGTTCCGGAAGATGGCGGCCTCGGCGTTCGCCTTCTACCGGGGCACGGCCTGCCTCTTCTACCACGACCTGGACGCCGAGAGCGCCGGGCGCGGCGACGGCGGGACCTACACCGGGCCGTTCCTGGACGAGCGCACCTCGCGCGTGTGGATCCACGGCGACCTGCACGCGGAGAACTTCGGCACGTACATGGACTCGAACGGCCGGCTGATCTTCAACGTCAACGACTTCGACGAGGCGTACGTCGGCCCCTTCACCTGGGACCTGAAGCGCTTCGCCGCCTCCATAGCCCTCGTCGGGTACGCGAAGGCGCTCAGCGACGAGCAGATCACCGAGCTGGTGACGATCTACGCGACGGCCTACCGCGAGCGGGTGCGCGCGCTGGCCACCGGCGCCAAGAGCGACGAGGTGCCGCCGTTCACCCTGGACACGGCCGAGGGCCCGCTGCTGGACGCGCTGCGTGTCGCCCGCTCGCTGACCCGGTTCGGCCTGCTGGACTCGATGACCGAGATCCGTGACTTCGAACGCCGGTTCGCCCCGGGCGGCGGCTCCATCGAGCTGGACGCGGCCACGCGCTACAAGGTGCTCGCGGCCTTCGACGGCTACCTGGAGACGCTCCCCGAGTCCTCGCTGACCCGCCCGGACTCGTACCGGGTCAAGGACGTCGTCGGCCGCCGCGGCATCGGCATCGGCTCGGCCGGCCTGCCGTCGTACAACATCCTTCTGGAGGGCAACAGCGACGCCCTGGAGAACGACGTGGTGATCTACGTCAAGCAGGCCCAGACCCCGGCCGTCTCCCGGCACATCACCGACCCGGCGATCCGCGAGTACTTCCAGCACGAGGGCCACCGCACGGTGATCTCCCAGCGCGCCCTCCAGGCGCACGCCGACCCGTGGCTCGGCTGGACCGAGCTGGACGGGGCGGGCCAGCTGGTCGCCGAGGTGTCGCCGTACGCCGTCGACCTGGACTGGGGCGACATCGACGACCCCGAGGAGATCGCCGCGGTCGTCGCCGACCTGGGCCGCTCCACGGCCACCATGCACTCGGCCGCCGACGACGACTCGGGCCACTCCGACCTGGTGCCGTTCTCCACGGAGCGGGCCATCGACGCGGCCCTCGCGGGCGACGAGGACGGCCTCGTGCCGCTCCTGGTCGACTTCGCGCACACCTACGGCGCCCGCGCGCGTGCCGACCACCAGATCTTCGTCGACCTCTTCCGCAACGGCCGGATCCCCGGCCTCTGACCGACCGGCCGTCCACCCAGGACCTCACAGGGACCCTTTAGGAGTCCCTTACGGGAGTCCGTGACACACTCTCCCCGCTATGGACATATCCGGGACACATCTCAGAGCCGTACGCGCGGCGCTGTTCACGGCGATCGTCGTGACGCTCAGCACCGCGTCGCACGTGCTGCTGTCCCGGGCCCCGCTGCCGCTGGGCACGGTGGCGGCGATCGCCGCCACCGTGTTCGTCATCGCGTACGCGCTGGCCGGCCGTGAGCGCGGCTTCGGCCGGATCGCCGCGCTGCTGATCCCCCTGGAGCTGGCCGCCGACACGGTGTTCACCGCGGGCCAGCACGCCTGTTACGGCCGGGCGGGCGGCCCGGTCGCGGGCCCGCTGCGCTCGTTCGGCCTCGACGTGCTGTGCGGCGGCGGCGAGGTGGGCTCACCGCTCGCGCGGATGGCGGGCACCGCCGGCACCGACCGGGTCGCCTCCGTCCTGGCGCACGCGCACCCGCAGACCGCCTGGCTGCTGCTCGGCGCCCATGTCGGCGTCGGCCTGCTCGCGGCCGCCTGGCTGCGCCGCGGCGAGCGGGCCCTGGCCCAGCTGCTGAGCGCGATGGCCGCAACCACGTTCCGGCCGCTGCTGCTGGCGGCCGCCGCCCGCACGGTGCGGCCCGCCGCACCGGCCCCCCGGCTCCCGCGCCCCACGCGCCGTACGGCCCCCGCGCGCGACCGGCTCCTCACCCACTCCCTGGGACGGCGTGGCCCGCCGCGCGTCGCCGCCTTCGCCTGACGGACACCAGCCGTCCAGCACCGCGGCGCGCCCTGAGAGGCGCGGGGAACTGCGCGACAGGCCACGACGCACACGCAGTCGACGATCGACCCCCGCCACGCCCTCAGCGGCGCTCCACCCCGACGGTGTCGGGCGAACGCGTACCGCGACCAGCGACGCACGTCCAGTCCCCCACCGAGCAAGCGCACGCGATCCGTGCGCGTCCCACACGGAGAACACCACCATGAGCAAGCGGAACAGCCAGGCGGCGAAGACGGCGGCCCGGGAGCGGCTGCGGGTCGAGCGCGAGCGTGAGGCCAAGCGGGCCAAGGTCAGGCGGCAGATCATCGTCGCCTGCTCGGTCGTCGGCGTCCTCGCCGTGGCCGGCGGCATCGGCTACGCCGTCGTCCAGACCAACCAGCCGAGCAAGTGGGAGGAGGCCGCCGACGCCAAGGTCGTCGCCCCGGCCAACACCTCCGGCAAGGACGGCACCACGATCCTGGTCGGCGAGTCCAAGTCCGACAACCTGGTCCACCTCTACGAGGACCCGCGCTGCCCGGCCTGCGCCTCCTTCGAGCAGACCGTCGGCGAGACCGTCAACAAGGGCATGGAGGACGGCGACTACAAGCTCTCCCTCACCCTCGGCACCTTCCTCGACGGCAACCTCGGCGGCGAGGGCTCCAAGAACGCCCTGAGCGCGCTCGGCGCCGCGCTGAACGTCAGCCCCGAGGCCTTCCTCGACTACAAGTCCGCGCTGTACTCGTCGGAGTACCACCCCGAGGAGTCCAGCGACGAGTTCGCCAAGGACGACTACCTGATCAAGGTGGCGGACACGGTGGACGCGCTGAAGAACAACAAGAAGTTCCAGGACGCCGTCGAGAAGGGCACGTACGACGCCTGGGCGATGAGGATGAGCGACTCCTTCGACAACACGAAGGACGTCAAGTCGACCCCGACCATCAAGATCAACGACAAGGTGATCGAGAACCCGAGCACCGTCGCCGAGTGGGAGAAGGCGCTCAAGGACGCGGGCGTCACCAAGTAACACGACGTCAGGCGGTGACGCCGTACGGAAGCGCGAAGAACGAGCGGGCGAACTCTTCCCGGTTCGCCCGCTCTTCGCGTACCCGTGCCTTACCGAAAGCGCTACCGATCAGTAATCTGATCGCCCGTGACCAGTCGACACAGACCCGACACGGGCCTCAACTCCCTTACTCCGCGCCGCCGTACGGTCGTCAAGGCGGCCGCCGCCGGAGCCGTTCTCGCCGCCCCGCTCGCCGGCGCCCTGCCTGCCCTCGCGGCCTCCGAGACCCCCGACTTCCTGCACGGCATCGCCTCCGGTGACCCGCTCCCGGACGGCATCCTGCTGTGGACCCGCGTGACGCCCACCGCCGAGGCGACGCCCGGCTCCGGACTCGGCCCGGACACCCCGGTCAGCTGGACCGTGGCCACGGACAAGGCGTTCACGAACATCGTCGCCAAGGGGTCCACCACCGCGACCGCGGCCTCCGACCACACGGTCAAGGCCGACATCCGCGGCCTCGCACCGGCCACCGACTACTGGTTCCGCTTCTCGGCCGGCGGCACCGACTCCCCGGCTGGCCGCGCCCGCACCGCCCCCGCCACCGACGCGGCGGTCGCGAACCTCCGCTTCGGCGTCGTCTCCTGCGCCAACTGGGAGGCGGGCTACTTCGCCGCCTACCGCCACCTCGCCGTCCGCGGCGACCTGGACGCCTGGCTGCACCTCGGCGACTACATCTACGAGTACCCGGCGGGCGAGTACGGCACCCGAGGCACCTCCGTACGCGCCCACGCCCCCGCGCACGAGATCACCACCCTCGCCGACTACCGCATACGGCACGGCCGTTACAAGACGGACCCGGACCTCCAGGCGCTGCACGCGGCCGCCCCGGTGGTGGCCATCTGGGACGACCACGAGATCGCCAACGACGCCTGGTCCGGCGGCGCCGAGAACCACACGGAGGGCGCCGAGGGCACCTGGGCCGCCCGCCAGGCCGCCGCCAAGCAGGCCTACTTCGAGTGGATGCCGGTCCGCCCGGCCATCGCCGGCACCACCTACCGGCGGCTGCGCTTCGGCAAGCTCGCCGACCTCTCCCTGCTCGACCTGCGCTCCTTCCGCTCGCAGCAGGTGGGTCTCGGCAACGGCGACGTCGACGACCCGGAGCGCACGCTCACCGGGCGCGCCCAGCTCGACTGGCTGAAGGCGGGCCTGAAGTCCTCCGACACCACCTGGCGGCTGGTCGGCAACTCGGTGATGATCTCGCCGTTCGCCATCGGCTCGCTCTCCGCCGAGCTGCTCAAGCCGCTGGCCAAGCTGCTGGGCCTGCCGCAGGAGGGCCTGGCCATCAACACCGACCAATGGGACGGCTACACCGACGACCGCCGTGAGGTCCTCGCCCACCTGCGCGCGAACGCGATCCGCAACACGGTCTTCCTGACCGGCGACATCCACATGGCCTGGGCCAACGACGTGCCGGTGAACGCAGGTACGTACCCGCTGTCGGCGTCCGCCGCCACGGAGTTCGTGGTCACCTCGGTCACCTCCGACAACCTCGACGACCTCGTGAAGGTCCCCGAGGGCACCGTCTCCGCCCTCGCCTCGCCGCTCATCCGCGCGGCCAACCGGCACGTCCACTGGGTCGACACCGACCGCCACGGCTACGGCGTCCTGGACATCACCGCCGAGCGCGCGCAGATGGACTACTACGTCCTGGCCGACCGGACCAAGGCCGACACGAGGGCCTCCTGGAGCCGCTCGTACCGCACCCGCAGCGGCACGCAGAAGGTGGAGCGCACGTACGACCCGGTGTGACCGCCGGCCGGAGTCTGTTCTAGAGGCTTTGGAGGAAGCCGAGCGCCACCCGCCAGGTGGCCTCGGCGGCCTCCTCGTCGTAGTCCGGCAGCGCGGGGTCGGTGTACAGGTGCCCGGCCCCGGCGTAGCGGTAGACCTCCACGTCCGCCCCGGCGCGGCGCATCTGCAGATACCAGGCGCTCAGCCAGTCGTCCGTCTCGAAGGGGTCCGGCTCGGCGACGTGCAGCTGCACCGGCAGGTCGTCCACCGAGGTGTTGGGGGCGAGGTCCGACGTGCCGTGCAGGAGCAGCAGCCCGCGCGCCTTCCCGTCGCCCAGCGCGAGGGTCTGCGCCACCGAGGCGCCGAGCGAGAACCCGGCGTAGACCAGGCCGCGCTCCGAGTAGGGCGCGGCGGCCAGCACGGCCCGCTTCAGCAGCTCGTCCTTGCCGACCTCCTCCTTGAACGCCATGCCCTCCTCGGCCGTCCCGAAAGTGCGCCCCTCGAAGAGGTCCGGCGTCCACACCTCGTGACCGGCCGCTCGCAGCCGGTCCGCCGCGGCGCGCACCGCGGGTCCGAGGCCGTAGGTCGAGTGAAACAGCATGATGTTCATGAGGCCATGGTGCCAGCCGGGTGCGACGGCGCAGGTCCGGGGCAGTACCCGGATCCGCCAGGAAGTCACATGTTCACTGCCCCGCGGGACTGGTTACGTTCGAGGGCATGGAGAACCTGCTCCGCCCCCTCATAGTCATCGGCGGCTCGGTCGTGCTCGGCCTGCTCATCGGGTGGGCCACCGACCTGCTGCTGCGCAAGGCCGACCAACGGCACCCGGAGACCCCGCTGTGGGGTCTGCTGCGCCGCGGCCGCATCCCCTTCCAGCTCGTGCTGTGCGCCGCGCTGCTGAGAGGCTCGTACGACGAGGCACAACTGCTGGAGGACCACCGGGTCGGCATCGGCCAGGCGCTCACCCTGGTGCTGATCGGGTCGGCGGCCTGGCTGGTGATCCGGATCGCGGCGGCGGTCGTCGAGACCTCGTACTCGCGGTACGCCAACTCCCATGCCCGGCGTGACCCGGCCCGGGTCCGCCGGGTGCGCACCCAGGTCACTCTGATCACGCGGGTGGTCGCGGCGGTCGTCGGTGTGGTCGCCGTCGCGTCGATGCTGCTGACCTTCCCGGCGATGCGCGCGGCGGGTGCCTCGCTGCTGGCCTCCGCCGGCATCCTCGGCATCGTCGCCGGTGTGGCGGCGCAGTCCACGTTGAGCAACATGTTCGCGGGGCTGCAGATCGCGTTCGGCGACATGGTGCGCATCGGCGACACGGTCGTGGTGGACGGCGAGTGGGGCACCGTCGAGGAGATCACGCTGACCTACCTCACGGTCCGCACCTGGGACGAGCGCCGGATCACGATGCCGGTGTCGTACTTCACGTCCAAGCCCTTCGAGAACTGGTCGCGCGGCACCCCGCAGATGACCGGCATCGTCTACTGGCACCTCGACCACACCGCGCCCCTGGCCGCGATGCGCGAGAAGCTCCGCGACATCCTGCGCGAGTGCCCCGCCTGGGACGGCCGCGCCTACGGCCTGGACGTCACGGACACCACGCCCAACACCATGGAGGTACGGGCCCTGGTGACGGCGAAGGACGCCGACGACGTCTGGACGGTACGGGTCACGGTCCGCGAGCAGATGATCGCCTGGCTGATCCAGGAACACCAGTACGCCCTCCCCCGCGTCAACACCGCGGACGCGAGCCTGCCCCCGGGTGCGAACGGCCGCCGCCGCTCCCCCGACGGCCCACCCCGCCGGGCGGTGGAGACCCCGAGGCCGGACCGAGGCTGAGCCCACAAAGGGAGAGCCGCCGGCGGCGCCGGTGCCCCACAGGCCACGCTCACCCCTCTGCGGACCGGAACGGCGGGTGCGTGGGTGGGAGACCGACTCCCACCCGCCACCCGCGCTCACCGCAAACTACGCACGTCCAGCTGCCGCAGCACCCGATCCACGACCTCCGGATCCGCCCCCACCTCACTGCGCGCGGCCAGCACCTCATGCCGCGCCGCACTCAGCATCTCCCCCTCGATCCGCCGCACCCGCCGCACCCGCCGGGCCCGCTGCTCGTGCCCCTCCCGCCGCTCGTCCTCCCCCAGCTCCGGACTGATCCGCCACCCGATGTCGGACGCCCGCCGCAACATCCGCTCGGACAGCTCGTCCGGCAGCTCCTCCACCTCCTCGATCTCCCGAAGCCTCCGCTTGGCCGCCTTCGCAGCCCGCACCGCCAGCGCCCGCTCGAACTCCTGCTCCTGCGCCGTGTCCGCCCGCACCCCCAGCCGCCGCACCAGCCACGGCAGGCTCAGCCCCTGGAGCACCAGCGTGGCCATGATCACCCCGAACGCGACGAACACGATCTCGTCGCGGTTGGGAAACGGAGCACCGCTCTCCGTCTCCAGCGGAATCGCGAGGGCCAGCGCCACCGACGCGACCCCCCGCATCCCGGCCCACCACATCACCACGGTCTCGCGCCAACTGGTCGGGATCTCCTCGTCGTAGTCCCGTCTGGCGTGCAGCCGCTTGGTGAGCCATGTGGCCGGCAGCAGCCACGCCAGCCGCACCAGTACGACGACCCCCACGACCGCCGCCGACCACCCCAGCAGCTCGCCCCACCGCCCGGACGCCGTGCGGATCGCGTTGTGCAGCTCCAGCCCGATCAGCCCGAAAGCGACCCCGGTGACAAGGGTGTCGACGATGTCCCAGAAGGTGTGCCCGGCGAGCCGCGTCAGCACGTCGTCGGGATCGCTCGCGTACTCGGCGAGGAAGAGCGCGGTGGTGAGCACCGCGAGCACCCCCGACCCGTGCAGCTCCTCGGCCAGCACGTACGACGCGTACGGCACCAGCAGCGTCAGGCTGATCTGGAGGGTGGCGTCCCCGAGCACGTCCATCAGCTTGTTCGCGCCCCAGCCGAGCGTGAGCCCCACCGCCACCGCGACCACGGCCGACAGCACCAGCTGGCCACCGGCCTCCCACGGCGAGAACGTCCCGCTCACGGCCGCCGCGATCGCCACGTGGTACAGCACGATGGCCGTCACGTCGTTGAACAGCCCCTCGCCCTCCAGGATCGACACCAGCCGCCGGGGCAGCCCCAGTTGCCCCGCGACGGCGGTCGCCGCGACCGGGTCGGGCGGCGCGACCAGCGCCCCGAGCGCCAGGGCGGCGGCGAGCGGCAGCCCCGGCACGATCGCGTGGGCCACGGCGGCCACACACACCATGGTGACGAAGACCAGCGCCACGGCCAGCAGGAAGATCGGCCGGACGTTCGCCGTGAACTGCCGCCAGGACGTGCGCCGCACGGCGGCGTAGAGCAACGGCGGCAGCAGCAGGGGCAGGATCAGATCCGGCGGGATGTCGACGTTCGGCACGAACTCCAGCAGCGCCAGCACGATGCCCAGCAGGGTCATCAGCACCGGCGCCGGCAACCGCAGCCGGTCCCCGACCGGGACGCTCACCACGGCCCCGAGCAACAGCACGAACAGCAGGGCCAACTGATCCACGGTCAGCACTCCGAGCTCAGAACGGACGAAACCCCCGCCGAACGGTCAAGCTCCGCGTCGCACGGCCGAGCCGTGCCAGGACGCTAGAGAGGACGCCGCATGGAGCGGTGCGGTATCCCCGCGTCGGGGAACTCCGGGCCGTAGGCCACGTATCCCAGCCGCTCGTAGAACCCGAGGGCATGCGTCTGCGCGTGCAGGTCGACGGCGGCCAGTCCGCGCGCGCGGGCCGCGTCCTCGATGGCCCGCACCAGCGCCGCGCCGACGCCGAGCCCCCGGGCCTCCCGCGTCACCGCGAGCCGTCCGAGCGACCCCACCGACAGGTCGCCCCCGGTCTTGCCGGCCGCCTCGGAGCCGTACAGCAGCCGCCCGGTCCCGAGCGGCACGCCGTCCTCCCGCACGGCCAGCACATGCAGCGCGCCGGCGTCGTACGTGTCGTACTCCACGTCCTCCGGTACGCCCTGTTCCGCGACGAAGACCTCCTTGCGTACGGCGAAACACGCCTCGCGGTCGGCCGCCTCCTCGGCGACCCGCACGACGTACCCGGTGCTCATCCGTAGGTCTCCTCACGCACCTTGTCCAACGCCTGTCGCAGGTCCTCGGGGTATTCGCAGGCGAACTCCACCCACTCGCCGTCCCCGGGGTGCTCGAAGCCCAGCCGGACGGCGTGCAGCCACTGCCGCGTCAGCCCGAGCCGCTTGGCGAGCGTCGGGTCGGCGCCGTAGGTCAGGTCGCCGGCACAGGGATGCCGGTGGGCGGCCATGTGGACGCGGATCTGGTGGGTGCGGCCCGTCTCCAGCTTCACGTCCAGCAGGGAGGCGGCGCGGAATGCCTCGATCAGGTCGTAGTGCGTCACGGACGGCTTGCCCTCGGCCGTGACCGCCCACTTGTAGTCGTGCTGGGGGTGGCGGCCGATGGGCGCGTCGATGGTGCCGCTGGTGGGGTCGGGGTGCCCCTGGACGAGGGTGTGGTACCGCTTGTCGACCGTGCGCTCCTTGAACTGCCGCTTGAGCGAGGTGTACGCGCGCTCGGACTTGGCGACCGCCATGAGCCCCGACGTACCGACGTCGAGACGGTGCACGATGCCCTGCCGCTCGGCGGCGCCGGAGGTGGAGATGCGGTACCCCGCGGCGGCCAGGCCGCCGATGACCGTCGGGCCGGTCCAGCCCGGGCTCGGGTGCGCGGCCACGCCGACCGGCTTGACGATGACGACCACGTCCTCGTCGTCATGGACGATCTCCATGCCCTCGACCGGCTCGGCCACCACCTGCACCGGCGGGGCCGCCTGCGGCATCTCGACTTCCATCCAGGCACCGCCGTGCACCCGCTCGGACTTGCCGACCGTCGTGCCGTCGACCAGCACCTTGCCCGCCGCGGCGAGCTCCGCGGCCTTGGTACGGGAGAAGCCGAACATGCGGGAGATGGCGGCGTCGACGCGCTCGCCCTCCAGACCGTCCGGCACGGGCAGGGTACGGATCTCGGGAATCGTGCTCACCCGTCGAGTATGCCGGACGGGTCCGACAGTGCCGTACGCCAGCCTGCCGGCCGGCCGCCGCGGGACTCAGTCCTTGTGGACGGTGCCGTCGGGGTCGAGGCCCTTGAAGGACAGCAGCACGATCAGGATGCCGCCGCAGACGATCGCGGAGTCGGCGAGGTTGAAGACGGCGAAGTGCTTCGGCGCGATGAAGTCGACGACCGCGCCCTTGAAGACGCCCGGCGAGCGGAAGATCCGGTCGGTGAGGTTGCCGAGCGCACCGCCGAGCAGCAGACCGAGGGCGATCGCCCAGGGCAGGCTGTACAGCTTGCGGGCCAGTCGGGCGATCACCACGATGACGGCCGCCGCGATCACCGTGAAGATCACGGTGAAGGCCTCGCCGAAGCCGAAGGCCGCGCCCGCGTTGCGGATCGCCTCGAAGCGCAGCCAGTCCCCGATGACCTCGATCGGCTCGTGGTGCTCCAGCTTGGCGACCACGATCATCTTGCTGATCAGGTCGAGGGCGTACGCGAACCCGGCGACCGCGAAGAGCACGGCGATCCGGCGCCTGCCCCGGGGCCGCTCGGCCGGAGCGTCCCCCTCGTCGGTGCCGGACCCGCCGGCCGGGGTCTGTGCCGCCTCGGCATCGGAGCGTTCCGGCGACGCGGCGTCGTCACCGGGCCGCTCCTGCTCGGCCCGCGTCGCGTCCGGGGTGCCCGGCGTACCGATGATGCGCTCCGCCTCTGCCACGTGAGTCCCTCAACCTAGGTGCCTGACTGAGCACGAGGGTACGGCACGCCGCTGACGGCGCACGTGCTCAGGAGGCATACGGAGGGCAATCGGCGGATCAGTACCGCCGCTCCTGCTTCTGTTTGCACTCGACGCACAGGGTGGCCCGGGGGAAGGCCTGCATACGGGCCTTGCCGATGGGGTTGCCGCAGTTCTCGCACAGGCCGTAAGTGCCCGCGTCGAGCCGTTGAAGGGCGTGCTCGGTCTGGGTCAGCATCTCGTTCGCGTTGGCGGCCAGGGCCAGCTCGTGCTCGCGCGTGATGTTCTTGGCGCCGGTGTCGGCCTGGTCGTCCCCGGCGCCGTCCCCGGAGTCGCGCATCAGGCCGACCAGCGACGACTCGGCGTTGGCGATCTCGGCGCGCAGCCGCTCCATCTCCGATGTCAGCTCCGCGCGGGCCTCCTCGACCTCTTCCGGGGTCCAGGGGTCCTCGCCGGGGCGCACCGCGAGGTCGCCCGGCTCCGCCGCGGCCACGCGCGCCTTGGGGACAGCCGTCTTCGCCGCCGCGGCCTTCCCAGGGGTCTTCTTCGCAACCACCGTCGTGGCTCCCGTCTGCTTCGCGGCCCGCGCCGCGCCCGCCTTCTTGCCCGAACCCCGCCCGCCCGCCCCTTTCAAGGCGTGCTCCTCCCCGACCCCGGTCCCTACGGCGCCCTCAGCCGCCGCGCTCCCGGATGCCGCCACCTTCGCGACGCCCCCTTCCTCATCCCCCGCACGCGCGGACACGGCGCCCTTCTCGGCCCCAGCCGCCTTGGCGGACGCCACCTTCCTACCCACGGCCTCCTCACCGGCCACAGCCTTCTTCCCCACGGCGTCCTTACGAGGCGCCGCCTTCTTGGCAGCAGCCCCCGCATCGGCCGCGCGCCCGGCAGCAACCTCCTGGTCGACCGTGTGCCCGGAAGCCGCCGACTTCCCGGCCGCGCCCTCTTCGGCAGACGCCGCCTTCTTGGCCAAGGCCGCCTCCTTGGCGAGCGCCGCCTTCTTGGCAGCAGCCTTCTTCTCCACGGCCTCCTCGGCGGGCACCGCCTTCTTGGCAGCAGCCTTCTTCGCCACGGCCTCCTTCGAGGCCGGGGCCTTCTTGGCGGCACCCTTCTTCGCGGCCGTCTTCTTGGCCGCACTCTTCTTGGTGACGGCCTTCTTGGCAGCCGTTCCCTCCGACACCGGCGCTTCCCCGACCACCTCCGACTCGACCGCATCCGGCTTGGCTGCCGCAGTCTTCTGCGCCGCCTCCTTCTCGGCGACCACCTTCTTGCCAGCCTTCTTCGCAGCCGCCCCCTCCCGCACCGGCCCCTCCCCGGCCACCGCCGACTCGGCCACCGCAGCCTTCCCCGCCGCGCCCTTCTCGGCGACCACCTTCTTGCCAGCCTTCTTCGCAGCCGCCCCCTCCCCGACCACCGCTGAACCGGCCGCCCCAGACTCCTGCCCCGCAGCCCCCTTCGGCGCCGCGGTCTTCTTCGCCACACCCTTCTTCGCGGCCCGCTTCCCGGCCGGAGCCCCGCCACCGACCGCCTTTCCCGCGGCGCGCACCTCTCCGGAGCCCTTCTTCGCGACGCGCTCCTCGCCGACCCCCGCGTCCTCGGCCACCCTCCCCCTGGCGCCCCGCTCTCCGGCAGCCACCTCCCTGGCAGCGGCCTTCTTGGCGGCAGCCTTCCTGGCAGTCGTCTTCTTGCCCGCCACCCGCACAGCCGACGCCACCTCAGTCCCGGGCTCGGCCACCGACTCCCTCTCCGAGGCCTTCCCGCCGGACGCCGCCCCCGATGCCCTCCCGCCAGGCGCGGCCCGCGCCCCCGACACCTCGGCGCCGGGCGCCGCCGCCTCGCCGTCCTGCGACGTCTTCCCGCTCGTCCCCGCCGAAGCGGCCCCTCGTACCCGCTTCACGCTCCCCATGGCCTTGTCCACCGCGCGCTTCGCGGCCGTCGCCATGCCCTGCGCGCCCTTCTTGCCGCTCGCACCCTTTGCCGCGCCGCCGGAGGCGTGCGTGGACCGGCCGGACGCCGACTGCTCTGCGGCGGTCTTTTTCGCCACCATGGCCGCGGCCCCTTCACATATTGTGATCTTGCACGCGAATCGTGCTGGGACGATAAATCGACTCGACGGCCGCGGCAACGGGGCACGCCACCCAAATCGCCCACCCCGCGACCGCCACGCGCCCGGCATGCATGCGTTGTGCCCAGCTCCCCGCCGGGTAATCCGCCGAGCCGGACATCACAGGATCCGAATTCACATAAATGACCAATCGGGTCAAAATACACCCATACCGCCGCCACCGGAAATGCGGTCGGCCACGGTCCACCCGGCGCCGTACACTGGGCGGAGCGAAAGGCGTGGATGGGGACGAGTAGCGGCGTACGCAGCCGAGAGCGACCCGGGGACGGTGGAAGCCCGGGGGTGAGCGCGACGCGAAGATCACCCCGGAGCCGCCGGAAGAAAGCCCCCACTCAGGAGCGGGGGCCAGTAGAACCGGTATCGCGACCCCAATGAGGGGGCTCACCGACGCACACCCCGCGCCGGCGAGCCAAGGAGGGTGGTACCGCGGGAGCGCGCCAGAGCGGCGTAGGAAAGTCGGAGCTCTCGTCCCTCCGGACGGAAGGCAGCAAGTCCGCCGGAGGAAACTCGCTGATGACAACGCCGACGTACCGCCAGGTGCCCGCCCAGGTCGACCTGCCCGCCCTCGAGCACGCCGTGCTCGACTTCTGGCGTGAGCAGAAGATCTTCGCCAAGAGCCTGGAGCAGTCCGAGGGCCGCCCCGAGTGGGTGTTCTACGAAGGCCCCCCCACCGCGAACGGCATGCCGGGCGCCCACCACATCGAGGCCCGCGTCTTCAAGGACGTCTTCCCCCGCTTCCGCACGATGCGTGGCTACCACGTGGCCCGCAAGGCCGGCTGGGACTGCCACGGCCTGCCGGTGGAGCTGGCGGTGGAGAAGGAGCTGGGTTTCTCCGGCAAGAAGGACATCGAGGCGTACGGCATCGCCGAGTTCAACGACAAGTGCCGCGCATCCGTGCTCCGCCACACCGACGCCTTCTCCGAGCTGACGACCCGCATGGGCTACTGGGTCGACCTCGACGAGGCGTACGTGACCATGGAGCCCGAGTACATCGAGTCGGTCTGGTGGTCGCTGAAGGAGATCTTCAGCAAGGGCCTGCTCGTCCAGGACCACCGCGTCGCCCCCTGGTGCCCCCGCTGCGGCACCGGCCTGTCCGACCACGAGCTCGCCCAGGGCTACGAGACGGTCGTCGACCCCTCCGTCTACGTCCGCTTCCCCCTCACCTCCGGCCCCCTCGCCGGCGAGGCCGCGCTCCTGGTGTGGACGACCACCCCGTGGACCCTCGTCTCCAACACCGCCGTGGCCGCCCACCCCGAGGTCACCTACGTCGTCGCGACCAACGGCGAGGAGAAGCTCGTCGTCGCGCAGCCGCTGGTCGAGAAGGCCCTCGGCGAGGGCTGGGAGACCACCGGACAGAGCTTCACCGGCGCCGAGATGGAGCGCTGGACCTACCAGCGCCCCTTCGAGCTCGTCGAGTTCCCGAGCGAGGCCCACTTCGTCGTCAACGCCGAGTACGTCACCACTGAGGACGGCACCGGCCTGGTCCACCAGTCCCCCGCCTTCGGCGAGGACGACCTCAAGGTCTGCCGCTCCTACGGCCTGCCCGTCGTGAACCCGGTCCGCCCGGACGGCACCTTCGAGGAGGACCTCCCCCTCATCGGCGGCGCCTTCTTCAAGAAGGCCGACGAGAAGCTCACCGAGGACCTCGGCGAGCGCGGCCTGCTCTTCAGGCACCTGCCGTACGAGCACAGCTACCCGCACTGCTGGCGCTGCCACACCGCGCTGCTCTACTACGCGCAGCCGTCGTGGTACATCCGCACGACGGCCGTCAAGGACCGGCTCCTGGAGGAGAACGAGCGGACCAACTGGTACCCGGACACGGTCAAGCACGGCCGCTACGGCGACTGGCTCGACAACAACATCGACTGGGCCCTGTCGCGCAACCGCTACTGGGGCACCCCGCTGCCGATCTGGCGCTGCGAGGACGACCACCTCACGGTCGTCGGCTCCCGCGCCGAGCTCACCGAGCTCACCGGCACCGACCAGTCGGGCCTCGACCCGCACCGCCCGTTCATCGACGACGTCACCTTCGCCTGCCCGAGCTGCGCGAAGACGGCCACGCGCGTGCCGGAGGTCATCGACGCCTGGTACGACTCGGGTTCCATGCCGTTCGCGCAGTGGGGCTACCCGTACAAGAACAAGGAACTCTTCGAGTCCCGCTACCCGGCGCAGTTCATCAGCGAGGCCATCGACCAGACGCGAGGCTGGTTCTACACGCTGATGGCGATCGGCACCCTGGTCTTCGACAAGTCCTCGTACGAGAACGTCGTCTGCCTCGGCCACATCCTCGCCGAGGACGGCCGCAAGATGTCCAAGCACCTGGGCAACATCCTGCAGCCGATCCCGCTCATGGACCAGCACGGCGCGGACGCGGTCCGCTGGTTCATGGCGGCCGGCGGCTCCCCGTGGGCGGCCCGCCGTGTCGGGCACGGCACCATCCAGGAGGTCGTCCGCAAGACGCTCCTGACCTACTGGAACACGGTCGCCTTCCAGGCCCTGTACGCCCGCACGTCGAACTGGACCCCGTCCGGCGCCGACCCGGCCCCGGCCGACCGCCCGCTGCTCGACCGCTGGCTGCTGTCCGAACTGCACGCGCTGACCGACCAGGTGACCCAGTCCCTGGACGCGTACGACACCCAGCGCGCCGGCAAGCTCCTGTCGGCCTTCGTCGACGACCTGTCGAACTGGTACGTGCGCCGCTCCCGGCGCCGCTTCTGGCAGGGCGACAAGGCGGCGCTGCGCACGCTGCACGAGGTCGTCGAGACGGTCACGAAGCTGATGGCCCCGCTGACCCCGTTCATCACCGAGCGGGTCTGGCAGGACCTGATCGTGCCGGTCACGCCCGGGGCACCGGAGTCGGTGCACCTGTCCTCGTGGCCGGAGGCGGATCTGACCGCCATCGACCCGGAGCTGTCGAAGCAGATGGTGCTGGTGCGCCGCCTGGTGGAGCTGGGCCGGGCCACGCGCGCGGAGTCGGGCGTCAAGACGCGTCAGCCGCTGCGGCGCGCGCTGATCGCCGCGACGGGCTTCGACGCCCTCTCCCCCGAGCTGCACACGCAGATCACGGAGGAGCTGAACGTCGAGTCGCTCGCGTCGCTGAGCGAGGTCGGCGGCTCCCTGGTCGACACGACGGCCAAGGCCAACTTCCGCGCACTGGGCAAGCGGTTCGGCAAGCGGGTCCAGGACGTCGCCAAGGCCGTCGCGAACGCCGACGCGGCCGCGCTGTCCCTCGCCCTGCGCGAGGGCACGGCGTCGGTGGAGGTCGACGGCGAGACCATCACCCTGGCCCCCGACGAGGTCATCATCACCGAGACCCCGCGCGAGGGCTGGTCGGTGGCCTCGGACTCGGGTGCCACGGTCGCCCTCGACCTGGAGATCACGGAGGAGCTGCGCCGCGCAGGCCTCGCCCGTGACGCGATCCGCCTGATCCAGGAGGCCCGCAAGAACAGCGGCCTCGACGTCGCCGACCGCATCGCGCTGCGCTGGACCGCGACGGACCCGGCCTTGATCGCCGCGCTCGGCGACCACGCCACGCTGATCGCCGACGAGGTCCTCGCAACGGACTTCGCGCAGGGCGAGGCGGACGACAGCTACGGCGCCCCGTTCACGGACGAGCCACTGACCCTGACGTTCCGCCTGCGCAAGGCGTAACACCCACGGCGAAGGCCCGGGTCCACCGAAGAATCTCGGTGGACCCGGGCCTTCGGCGTTGCGTACACCCACACAACTGCGCCCATGTCCGAACACAGTCGGCAAATGCCGTGAACACGCGTAGCACAAGGGCGGGGCCCCGGACCGCCCTGCTTCTGCTCGCGCAGCTGGACGCGCACCCCGTGCCGGTGGGCG